>NZ_JBFWLF010000259.1:0-6524 GCF_050252275.1 Citrobacter sp.
GGAACGCTGGATTTATCCGCGACCCACTGCTTTATGCCGACCCTCGTGCGGCGTCATTCGGTTGCTGTACGACAGAATGCGGCGGCGATCACTAACTTATGATTTCGCCAGATGTAACCGCTTTCAATATGTGAGTAAATTCACAGTATCTTAACATTGTGATAGCTATGATGGCACCGCTTGTCGCACTGTAACTACGATGTAACTGTGAGTAATCACTTTTACCGAGGTAAAAGCGCTTTAAGCGAAATTAAAGCCTATTTCTGGAGCGTTACCGGGCAAGGAAGAGAGATTTTTTTAAAATGAGCTTCGGCGTTTACATAACACTTCATTAACGTTTTGTCCCGCCGGGCATTTATCTTACGTACTACCCTGCATAATAAAACCGGAGTTACCATGAATAAGAAGGTGTTGACCCTTTCTGCCGTTATGGCAAGCATGTTATTCGGCGCGGCTGCACACGCTGCGGATACTCGCATCGGTGTGACAATCTACAAATATGACGATAACTTTATGTCCGTGGTGCGTAAGGCTATCGAAGCAGATGCGAAAACGGCGCCAGATGTGCAACTGCTGATGAACGACTCGCAGAACGACCAGTCCAAACAAAACGATCAGATCGACGTGCTGCTGGCAAAAGGCGTGAAAGCGCTGGCCATCAACCTGGTTGACCCGGCGGCTGCGGGCACCGTTATCGAAAAAGCGCGCGGTCAGAATGTGCCTGTGGTCTTCTTCAACAAAGAACCTTCCCGTAAAGCGCTGGACAGCTATGACAAGGCTTACTACGTCGGTACTGACTCCAAAGAATCCGGTATTATCCAGGGCGATCTGATTGCCAAACACTGGGCGGCAAACCAGGGCTGGGATCTGAACAAAGACGGTCAGATTCAGTTCGTGCTGCTGAAAGGCGAGCCGGGTCATCCGGATGCTGAAGCGCGTACCACTTACGTTATCAAAGAGCTGAACGACAAAGGCATCAAAACCGAACAGCTGCAGTTAGATACCGCCATGTGGGACACCGCAATGGCGAAGGACAAAATGGATGCGTGGCTTTCCGGTCCGAACGCCAACAAAATTGAAGTGGTTATCGCCAACAACGATGCGATGGCAATGGGCGCCGTTGAAGCGCTGAAAGCACACAACAAAACCAGCGTACCGGTATTTGGCGTCGATGCGCTGCCAGAAGCGCTGGCACTGGTGAAATCTGGCGCGCTGGCCGGTACTGTGCTGAACGATGCGAACAACCAGGCAAAAGCGACCTTTGACCTGGCGAAAAACCTTGCCGATGGCAAGGGGGCGGCTGACGGCACTGAGTGGAAAATCGAAAATAAAATCGTCCGCGTTCCTTACGTAGGCGTTGATAAAGATAACCTGGCCGAGTTCACTAAGAAGTAAGTTTGTGGGGCGCGATGTTATCGCGCCCTTTCATCACGCACTTTGCGAGGCCAACAAGGTATAATTATGGTCAGCACAACTACTCAGCCGTCAGGCGAATTCTTGTTGGAAATGAGCGGCATCAACAAGTCTTTTCCCGGCGTTAAGGCACTTGATAATGTTAATTTAAAAGTCCGCCCACATTCGATTCATGCATTAATGGGAGAGAATGGCGCAGGAAAGTCGACACTATTAAAATGTCTTTTTGGGATCTATCAAAAAGATTCTGGCAGCATATTATTTCAGGGTAAAGAAATCGATTTTCATTCAGCCAAAGAAGCGCTGGAGAATGGTATTTCAATGGTACACCAGGAATTAAACCTGGTATTACAACGTTCTGTTATGGACAACATGTGGCTGGGGCGTTATCCCACCAAAGGCATGTTTGTCGATCAGGATAAAATGTACCGCGATACCAAAGCGATTTTTGACGAGCTGGATATTGATATCGATCCGCGTGCGCGCGTCGGAACATTGTCCGTCTCGCAAATGCAGATGATCGAAATTGCCAAAGCGTTTTCGTATAACGCTAAAATTGTGATTATGGATGAACCGACTTCTTCGTTAACCGAAAAAGAGGTCAACCATCTGTTCACCATTATTCGTAAGCTGAAAGAACGCGGCTGCGGTATTGTCTATATCTCCCACAAAATGGAAGAAATTTTCCAGTTGTGTGATGAAATTACCGTGTTGCGCGACGGACAGTGGATTGCGACGCAACCGCTGGAAGGGCTGGATATGGACAAGATCATCGCCATGATGGTCGGCCGTTCCTTGAACCAGCGATTCCCGGATAAATCCAACAAGCCGGGGGAAGTGATTCTTGAAGTGCGCAACCTGACCTCGCTGCGTCAGCCGTCCATTCGGGATGTTTCCTTTGATTTGCATAAAGGCGAGATCCTCGGTATCGCAGGACTGGTCGGCGCTAAGCGTACTGACATCGTTGAAACGCTGTTTGGTATCCGTGAGAAATCATCGGGCACCATTACGCTGCACGGCAAAAAGATTAATAACCACAGTGCGAATGAAGCCATTAACCACGGTTTCGCGCTGGTCACCGAAGAGCGTCGTTCTACCGGGATTTATGCTTATCTGGACATTGGTTTTAACTCCTTAATTTCCAATATTCAGAATTACAAAAATAAAGTGGGTCTGTTAGATAACTCACGAATGAAAAGTGATACCCAATGGGTTATTGACTCTATGCGGGTAAAAACGCCATGTCACAAGACGCAAATTGGTTCGCTTTCGGGCGGTAACCAGCAGAAAGTGGTTATTGGTCGCTGGCTGCTGACGCAACCGGAAATTTTAATGCTCGACGAACCCACCCGTGGGATCGACGTCGGTGCGAAGTTTGAAATTTATCAGTTAATTGCGGAACTGGCGAAAAAAGGTAAGGGGATCATTATTATCTCCTCCGAAATGCCGGAATTGTTAGGGATAACGGATCGTATTCTGGTCATGAGCAACGGCCTCGTTTCTGGAATTGTTGATACAAAAACGACAACGCAAAACGAAATTCTGCGTCTTGCGTCTTTGCACCTTTAAGATCAGGGGCTCCTCATGAGTGCGTTAAATAAGAAAAGTTTTCTTACTTATCTGAAAGAGGGCGGTATTTACGTCGTTCTTTTAGTCTTGCTGGCCATTATTATTTTCCAGGATCCCACGTTCTTAAGTCTGCTTAACTTAAGTAATATTCTGACCCAGTCTTCCGTGCGTATTATCATTGCACTGGGCGTCGCCGGTCTGATTGTCACCCAGGGGACAGACCTGTCAGCGGGTCGTCAGGTGGGGCTGGCGGCGGTGGTGGCGGCAACGTTGCTACAGTCGATGGAGAACGCCAATAAAGTGTTCCCCGAAATGGCGACCATGCCGATTGCGCTGGTTATCCTGATCGTCTGTGCTATTGGCGCGGTCATCGGTCTGGTGAACGGGATTATCATTGCTTACCTGAACGTAACACCGTTTATTACGACGCTCGGCACGATGATTATCGTCTACGGGATCAACTCTCTGTATTACGACTTCGTGGGGGCTTCACCGATTTCGGGCTTTGATAGCGGCTTCTCGACCTTTGCGCAGGGCTTTATCGCACTGGGCAGCTTCCGGCTGTCGTATATCACGTTCTATGCGCTAATTGCCGTGGCGTTTGTCTGGGTGCTGTGGAATAAAACCCGCTTCGGTAAAAACATTTTCGCCATCGGCGGTAACCCGGAAGCGGCTAAGGTATCAGGCGTGAACGTGGCGCTGAACCTGCTGATGATCTATGCGCTGTCCGGTGTGTTCTATGCCTTCGGCGGTCTGCTGGAAGCGGGGCGTATCGGCTCAGCAACCAACAACCTGGGCTTTATGTACGAACTGGATGCGATCGCGGCGTGCGTGGTCGGCGGCGTATCGTTTAGCGGTGGGGTGGGAACGGTGTTCGGCGTGGTGACCGGTGTGATCATCTTTACCGTCATCAACTACGGTCTGACCTACATCGGCGTTAACCCGTACTGGCAGTACATCATCAAGGGCGGCATCATTATCTTTGCGGTCGCACTGGATTCACTGAAATACGCGCGTAAGAAGTAATCCCTTCAGGGCAGAATCAAACCGGTGCAGACGTGCTCTGCGCCGGTTTTTTATTTGATAAAAACTAACCAGATGCCGACAAGCAGCGCGCCGACCGAAAGACCAAAGTAGACGCCAATATAGCTCCAGTAAGCGCCAGGTTCCGCTGCGCGCTGAATTAAGTGCGGCGTTTGCGAACCTTTAACCGTTTTCTCAACGACGCCAGAGCGTAACCCTTTAATACCTTCCCGCAGGGTCCAGGCGACGATCATCAGTACGCCAATCACGATAAAAAGCGTTTTGTCTTCCATGCTTATTTTCCTTGTCTCTTTTGCAGTTCAAGCAATTGTTCCGGCGTTACGGCCGGATAGCCCTGGGCATCGTCGGGAACCTGATGCAGGGAGGGAATTGGCACTAACGGGCCGAGGAAACGGGGTTCACGTTTAAACAGATACAGATCGGCCAGCGCGCCAAAACGTGCGCCAAACTCGCGTACCCGAACCGTCAGCATATCTTTTGGCGACGGCACGGCGTAGCACTGCGCCTGAATCCCCATATGCAACGCGATAAACAGTGCGCGTTCGCAGTGGAAACGCTGGGTAATGATGATGAAGTCATTGGTGTCAAAGACTTTACGGGTGCGGACAATCGAATCGAGCGTGCGGAATCCAGCGTAATCTAACACAATATCGGCAGGATCGACGCCAGCGGCAATTAGATCTTTGCGCATCGTCATCGGTTCGTTATAGCTTTGCAGGGCGTTGTCGCCGCTGAGCAGCAGATAGTTAACTTTGCCGCTGTTATAGGCGTTCAACGCGCCCTGAATACGATAGCGATAATACTGGTTGATCACCCCAGTACGATAATATTTGGCCGTGCCGAGCACCACGCCAACCTGGCGGTAGGGCAGGTCCTGAAGCTCGTCGTAAATATAGGGGGCAGTTTTCCAGCTCATCCAGCGATCAAGGCCCAGCACGATCAACAGCAGCAAGCCGATCAGGACCAACAGGCTGTAGAGGGCGCGCTTTAGCATGAAGAAAACTCTGTCACTGGATGAAATTTCAATCAGGCTACTGTACCCGCTGGCGAAGCGCAAGAAACAGCAGTCTGATTGGGGGGATTTTCAGCAATACGTGAAACAAGCGTAGGTCTGATAAACGTTGCGCCATCAGGTGGTTAGACCGGATAGCGATGAAAACGCCTTATCCAGCCTGTGCGCGGACGCCATCAGACAATTAGCCCAAAAGTACGCGATCGATGTTGCTGCAGCCCAGCGCTTTCAGCGTGGCGGCGGTGGCATCCCACTGGATCAGCGGCGCGTCGGCTTTTTCCGCCAGCACCGCACGCTGAATATCGGCATAACCATAGCCGTTCAGATTCAACATAATCAGCGCGCCCTGTAGCGGTGGGATGGTCGGGTTAAATGCGGCGTTTTCGCCATAGCTTCCGCTAAAGATACGTCCATCTTTGCACTCCAGCGCTACACCGCTCGGTGACTGGCTGTACGGCATATGACTGCGGCTCGCGGCGGCAATGGCCGCTTGCGTCAGCGCATCTCCCTGAGGGGCGAAACCGTGATCCTGTTCGTCCATCAGCAGCGTTTTGATGTCGAGATCTTTCGGTCCAAACGCGTCCGGCAAATAGTCGCGCAGCGTATGCGGTTCCCGACCGGGCAGATGAATGCGCAGATCCAGCCCGCTGTTCAGTTCGTTCATAAACTGGCGGCAGTGGCCGCACGGGGTGTAGTTAACGGTGATTGCGGCGAGACCTTTCTCGCCGCGCAACCAGGCGTGGCTGATGGCGCTTTGTTCAGCGTGAACCGTTTGTTGCATCGTCGCGCCGAGGAATTCCATATTGGCGCCGAAATACCACGTTCCGCTCACGCCGCGCGCAATTGCGCCAACGTTAAAGTTCGACAACGGCGTACAGGCGCAGGCCGCCGCCAGCGGCAGCAGCGCGAATGCCAGCGCGTCTTCGTCCAGTCCCGTTGCGCTTTTAAGCATTGATACCTGCTGAGCCGTCAGCGACGCGGGGAAATGCGTATCTGCCAGAATGGGCGCCAGCGCGGATTGCAGGTTGTCCGCAAGTTGGCTAAACGCAGTGTGAAAACGTGGGTGCATGGCGTTGCCTCATAACAATGTATTGGGATCGTAGTGTACGGGCCTGTTATGGCTATATGTGTGATCTAATTCTCATTGTGTATGCAACTTATGAAACATAAATTAAAAATGCGCGACGTATCGCAAATTTTAGCCCACAACCGCGAGAATAACCGGAAACAGGAACGGGGCGATCAGCGAGGTAATAATCCCGCAAATCACCAGCGCCAGCGAACTGAATGCGCCTTCCTGATAATCCAGCTCCGCACAGCGGGCGGTGCCGAGGGCGTGGGACGCGGTACCCATCGCCAGTCCGCGTGCGGCTTTGGTTTTAATGCGCATGGCGTTTAACAGGGTATGACCAAAGACGGCGCCGAGTATACCGACGAAAATCACGCACACGGCGCTGACCGCCGGAATGCCGCCGATGCTGCCGCC
>NZ_JBFWLF010000260.1:0-6524 GCF_050252275.1 Citrobacter sp.
CGGGAAGCGGCCATCACCGCCAAACAGGTTGTCGACGGCGATAAACACCAGGCTCGGCGAGAACACCACCAGACCCGTACCGCGCAGCGGCTTCAGGTGGATCAGGTTCAGGTTGGTCGGTACCGGCAGGTTACGAGCAAACTCGTGATACGGCTGAATGCGGATCGCGCCCACGGTGATATCCGGACTACGACGCAACAGGTTAAACAACCCCATCCGGAACTGACGGGCAAAACGTTCGTTGATGATCTCCAGCGCCTGCAGACGCTCGCGCACTACGCGACGCTGGGTATTGGGATCGTACGGGCGAATTTCGCTTTCGCCCGCGATACCCGGAGTCGGCTCGTCTTTCGTGTCGCTGTCGCCATTCAACAGCGCATCGATTTCAGCCTGAGAAAGAATACTGTCGCCCATGTCTTTACCGCAGAATGAAAGCTGTATACAGCACGTCGGTGACGTCCTGTTTAGGTTGTCCGGCAACGAGCGGAGGAGAAAGCGTCTCTTTAATCGCCGCGATCAATTTTTGCTTACCTTCTTCGGTAGACAGTGCATTGGCGTCCTGACGAGAGAACAGCAACAGCAGACGGCTACGGACTTCTGGCAAATATTCGTTCAGGCGCGTGCGCGTGGCTTCATCCTTCAGACGCAGCGTCACGCCGATATACAGAACGCGATCCGCATCGCCCAGATTGACGGTAAACGTATCCAGGGCGAAGAACACCGGTGCAGGCGGCGGCGGTGGTTCATTGGCCGCCGGAGTGGGATGCTGCTGCATACGCCAGTAGCTATAGCCTGCGGTGGCGCAAGCGGCAAGGGTAATGATTACCAGCAGCGGGATCCAAATTGAGCGTTTGCTCTTTTTGCTAATCGCGGAATCAGTCATCTGATACGGGCTTCCTGTTTCGGTACAGCTTATCGGCTGATTATCCCGTGTCCTGACCACGACAAAGCGTGGAAAAGACGCGGATAATCGTGCTACCTCTGGCGTTAGGCGAAGATATCGACGGCGCCATTACCGCGTGCGGCGGACTGGAGCGAAGCGGGAACCGCCAGCTCGCTCTCGTCATCAACCATGAGCCGATCCTGTCCCTGCGTGCGAGCCGTCTGCTGCTGTTGGGATGAGGCGTGCTGCTGGTCGGCGAAACTCTCGCTGCTAATGCTGCTTTGTCCCAGTTGAATGCCACTTTCCGCCAGTTGCGTGCGCAGCGTCGGCAGGGCGGCTTCCAGCGCCGCGCGAACGTGACTATGGGCTGAGACCATCTGCAATTGTGCCTGGTTATCATCAAGCTTAAGCGAGATTTGTACCTGACCCAGATCTTCCGGATGCAGACGCAGTTCCGCGCTCTGCTGACCCTGACGGGTAAACAGCGTGATGTGTTGACTCAGGGATTGTTGCCACTCATGGCTACCCAACGGTGCGCTCAGAACCGGGGCGGCGCTGGTGGGCAGCGGCTGCGAGGCGGAATGCGTGGTTGTGGTCATTGCGATGCCTGGCGTCACGGGGGAAGGTGTACTGTCGATCTCCGCGTTGACGGCAGCGGCAGCCACCACAGGCGTAGTGACCGGCTGACCTTTAGCGCTTTCCGCAGCGATCACCGGCGTGGCATTGTCCGTTTTGCTTTTTTTCGCATCGTCACGGGTCAACGGACTGGTCGCGGCCTGCGCGAGTGAACGGGGATCGGTGCTCAACGTGGTGCTCAGCACACGCCCTTTTTCACCGGTAGTTACCGGTGGTGTCGTCATTCCCGGTTGACCCGGCAGCATGGCGAAAAGGGCGCTGAGGTTGGCGAGATCGCCATCGCTAAGGGCTGTGGCACCTTCATCTTTCTGCGCGGACTGGCGCAGGGCCGCGAGCGCACTGCTCTTTTGTGTGGGTGTCAGGGCGGACAGCAGGGCCTGCGCATCGCTCAGTCCTTTTTGCAACTCTTCAGACTGTCCTTCTTTGGCCGCTAACAGGTCGGCCAGTTTCACGGTCTGCGAAGCGTCACCGTCCTGTGCCAGCAGGCCTTTTTGCAGTTTGCCGCTGGCGGCATGTAAATCGGCTAACGTCAGCGGCGCGTCTTTACTCTGTGCGTCGCCTGCGCCTAATGCGCCTGCCAGCAGGGTCAGAAAATCCTGGGCGGAATCCGTCGCCTTACCGGACGACAAGCCGGTAATAAGGTCAGTGTCCGTGGTGACCCGTTGGGGTAAAGTGATCATTCTGGTTTCCTCATTGCTGCACGCTGCGCAAATTCATCCATTTTTTTCTGATCCAGGCGGTTTTCAGCCAGTAAGGCCGCCGCGTTCTGTCTGTCTTGTAAGGTTTGCCAGGCCTGAAGCCGTTGTTTTTTTTCACGCCAGCTGTTCAGCGCCATATCTACTTTTTGCGTCCACTGCGTTAACTGCTGGCGGTGTTGTTCCACCGCTTTTTCCAAGGTCTGAATAAATTGCTGGTAGTTAATCCAGCGATTACTGGCAATCCCCTGACTCATATCGTTGTTGAGGTTGCTGCGATATTCATTCTGGTAGTCAAGCAGCATCGTGAGCTGTTCTTCCGCCTGCTGAAAACCGCGGCGCATTTCACCTAACAGCAGCGCCGCGTCATCCACCTCTTTTTCGGCGAGATCTTTGAGTGTTGCCAGTGCACCATGTTCAGCCATGACCATTACCCTCTTGCTTCATCACACCGTCGGGAAAATCAGATCGAGCGCCGACAGAGAATCCTCCCAGTCAGCGCGTTCGAAAATACCTTGCTGCAAAAACGCCTCCAGTTGTGGCCACAGCGCGATGGCTTTATCGAGCATCGGATCGCTGCCTTTGGCATAGGCGCCGACGCTGACGAGATCGCGGTTGCGCTGGAAGCTCGACAGCAACTGCTTGAAGTGACGCACTTTGGCGTAGTGTTGTTCCGTTATCAGCGCCGTCATCGCACGGCTGATCGACGCTTCAATGTCGATAGCGGGGTAGTGTCCGGCCTCCGCCAGACGTCGCGACAGCACAATGTGGCCATCAAGGATGGCTCGCGCCGAGTCGGCAATCGGGTCCTGCTGATCGTCGCCTTCGGTCAGTACCGTATAAAAGGCGGTGATGGAACCGCCGCCGTGGATCCCGTTACCTGCGCGTTCAACCAGCGCCGGAAGTTTGGCGAAGACCGACGGCGGATAGCCTTTGGTGGCCGGTGGTTCACCGATCGCCAGCGCGATTTCACGCTGGGCCATGGCATAACGGGTCAGGGAATCCATGATCAGCAGCACGTGCTGACCGCGATCGCGGAAATCTTCGGCGATGCGGGTGGCATAAGCGGCACCCTGCATGCGCAGTAAGGGCGACACGTCCGCCGGCGCGGCGATCACGACCGAACGCGCGCGTCCGTCGGCACCGAGAATGTTCTCGATGAAATCCTTCACTTCGCGGCCACGTTCGCCAATCAGTCCAACGACGATGACGTCGGCGCGGGTATAGCGCGCCATCATGCCAAGCAGCACGCTTTTCCCGACGCCGGAACCGGCGAACAGCCCCATACGCTGGCCGCGACCGACGGTTAACAGGGCGTTGATCGGGCGCACGCCGGTATCCAGCACATGCTCAATCGGCGTACGCTGCAACGGGTTAAACGGCTGGGTAATCAGCGCTCCGGTTTCCGTGGTGTCGGGGGAGGGAAGGCCGTCAAGCGGTTTGCCGCTGCCGTCGAGCACGCGACCTAACAGCGCCGGACCCAGCGGCAACTGTTTACCGCTTTGCAACCCTTCACCGGCGATGTTTTTGGCATAGACACGCGCGCCGGGCAGAATGCCTTCGACCTCTTCGAGCGGCATCAGAAACAGACGCTGACCGTTAAAGCCCACCACTTCACTTTCCACTTCGCGGGTTTCCGTTCCGTCCTGGCGTTCAATCACGCAGGTCGCGCCGAGCGGCAACTGCAATCCGGTGGCCTCCAGAACCAGGCCGGTGGCGCGGGTCAGTCGTCCGTAACGACGAACGGCCGGAAGCTGCGCCATTTTGGCTTCGAAATTATCCAGCGTCGTCAACCAGCGAGTCAGGCGTGAGGTCATCAGATCACTCCCGGCGCGGCCAGACGACACAGTTCTTGCCAGCGGGTCGCCACGCTGGCGTCGAGATCGCCTTCATCCGCAGAAACTTTGCAGCCGCCATGGTGCAGGGTCGGATCACCACGCAAACGCCAGCCGTGCAGGCTGAGGGTGGCACCGAGCATCTCTTCAACGCGCTGTAAATCATCCGGATGGACGCGCAGCTGCGGTTTGCCGCTGAACAGGGGCTCCTGCTGTAAGAGCTGTTGGATCTGCTTGATTAAGGCGGAATTATCTACCGCGGGCGTCTGACCAATGACCTGACGCGCGGCTTCCAGCGCCATCTGCATCAGACGCGAAGCGATCACGCTGTCCAGCGCGTCCAGCGTATGCTGGAATTCGCTGACCAGTTGTTGCATCCGCGCATGAAGCGGGGCCTGCTGGGTGCGCGCCTGCACCTGACCTTGTTCAAGCCCTTGAGCCAACCCTTCCTGATAGCCTTGTTCATGACCGGACTTCCGTCCTTCCGCCAGTCCCGCGTTGTAACCTTGTTCGTGGGCCTGAATTTTCAGCTGGGCTAACTGTTGCTCAAGCTGTTGTTCCGCACTGATCTCGGGTTCGTCCTCTTCAGACACGGGGTCATCGTCGTGCTCCATGGGCACAAATTCAGCCAGCGGCGGCGCGAGATCGTCCGGGGTCCAGATTTTCCACGGCAGCTCGTTAAACATAAGTATCCTCGCCGCTGCCAATCATCATCTCGCCGGTCTCGGCCAGACGACGCACAATCAACAGAATGGCCTTCTGTTCGTTTTCCACTTGCGACAAACGCACCGGGCCACGGTTGGCGAGGTCGTCGCGCAGGATATCTGCCGCACGTTGCGACATATTGCGCAGGAACTTCTCGCGCAGCGGCTGTTCCGCGCCTTTCAGGGCGATCAGCAGCGACTCGGAATCCACTTCCTGTAGCAAACGCTGGATGCTGCGGTCGTCCACATCGACCAGGTTTTCGAACAGGAACATCTCGTCGATAATTTTTTGCGCCAGCTCGCCATCGAATTCGCGCACGGCGGTAATAACCGCTTCTTCTTGCTGCGTTTTCATCAGGTTGATAATTTCTGCCGCCGTTCTCACGCCGCCCATTTTGCTGCGCTTGAGGTTCTGACCGTCAAGCAGGCCGTTGAGCACTTCGGTCAGTTCCGCCAGCGCGGCAGGCTGTACGCCGCCGAAGGTGGCGATACGCAGCATGACATCGTGACGCAGACGCTCGTCGAACAGCGCCAGAATATCCGCCGCCTGACCGCGTTTGAGGTGCACGAGGATGGTGGCGATAATCTGCGGGTGTTCGTCGCGGATAAGGTCGGCGGCGCTTTGCGGCTCCATAAAGTTGAGCGTTTCAATGCCGCTGGCGGTATCACGGGTTTCAAGAATATCTTCCAGCAGGCTGGAGGCTCGCTCTTCGCCCAGCGCCTTCACTAGTACCGAACGCAGATATTCGTTGGCATTGATGTTCAGGGCGGCGAACTGCTCGGCTTCCTGCTCAAACTCCGCCAGCACGTCGGTCAGCTGTTTGTTGGAGATCTGGCGGACGTTCGCCATGGCGGCGCTCAGGGTCTGCACTTCGCGCTGGGAGAGGTGTTTGAACACTTCCGCCGCGCGATCTTCGCCAATGGTCATCAACAGGATGACGCTTTTATCGGTACCGGAAAGAGCATTACTCATGATCGTTATTCATCCACTGGCGAATGACCAGCGCCACGACGCGCGGATCGTTATCTGACATTTCGCGAATGCGCTGGCTCATCACTTCGGCGCCCAGGCGCTGATTTGCCCGACGCTGCTGAGTCTGCTCATCTTTACTGAGGCGAACCTCAACGGCTTCTTCGGTCTCCTGACGGAGTTGCTCGCGTTCCTGCGCGGCTTTCGCCTCTTCAGCGCGACGGGTCAACTGCGGACGAATCGCTTTGCGCCACAGGATCCATGCCACCAACAGCACCAGCAACCAACGTCCGGCCGAGATCAACTGTTCGATAAACAACGGCTGTTTCCAGAACGGCAGTTCGCCAGCGTTGTCATCGGTAGCGCTGAACGGTGAGTTGACCACGTTCAGGGTATCGCCGCGCTTGTCCGAGAAGCCCATTGCTTCACGGGTCAAATCTTCAATCTGCTTCATTTGATCGGCAGTGAGCGGCAGCGGTTTGCCATCCGGCAACGTTTTGTAGTTCACGACCACGGCGACGGAGAGTCGCTGTATATCGCCAACGTTCATTTTTGTGTGGCGAATGGTGCGGTCAACTTCATAGTTGCTGGTTTCGTTGCGTTGGGTATTACGTGGACCAGCACTGGCGCTGGTGGCCGTCTGCTGCTGCGCGTTCTGTCCATTTTGTGCATTCTGCGCATTTTGCTGATTCGCTGGCGGCGTGGTGATCGGCGCCGTATTGGCTGGCGCAGGCTGGTTGGACAGCGCACCCGGTACGCCACCGGGCAGACCGGAGCCAATTTGCTCGCTTTCATTCAGTT
>NZ_JBFWLF010000261.1:0-6521 GCF_050252275.1 Citrobacter sp.
GATTTTAAAGGTGAATGCTTTCACCAGCAGGGGGATATCTTCCGGGCGTTCGCGCAGCGGCGGGAGTCGGATCGGAAAAACGTTGAGGCGGTAGTAGAGATCGCTACGAAACTCGCGATCCTCGACCATTTTTTTCAGGTCACGGTTGGTGGCGGCGATCAGGCGCACGTCGGTCTGGATCAGCTTATTGCTGCCCAGACGCTCAAATTCCTGTTCCTGTAAGACGCGCAGGAGCTTAGGCTGTAATTCCAGCGGCATGTCGCCCACTTCATCCAGGAACAAAGAACTTTTATCCGCCAGCTCAAAGCGGCCAATGCGCTGCGCACTGGCACCGGTGAAGGCGCCGCGTTCGTGACCGAACAGGTCACTTTCCAGCAGGCCAGCGGGCATGGCGGCGCAGTTCATCTTCACCATCCGGCGTGCGTTACGCCCACTCAGATTGTGGATTGCGCGGGCAATCAGCTCTTTCCCGGTGCCGGTTTCACCGAGGATCAGCACAGTGCTGTCGCTCTGGGCCACCATCTCGACCTGCTTGAGCACGCTGTACATCGCATCGCTGCGCCCGATGATTTCACCAAACTCGCTGTCGACATTGTTGAGCTGTTCGGTAAGCGCCAGGTTTTCATCCACCAGCCGCTCTTTCAGCCGATGGATTTCCTGATAGGCGAGGGCGTTGTCCACGGCGATGGCGACGCGCCCGGCAATCTGGCGTAGCAGGTTCAGGTTAGCGGTGGTAAACACTTTTTCTTCACACTGCGCCAGCTTGAGTACGCCGAGCATGGTGTTGCCCGACATCAGCGGTAGCAGGCACAGCGTCTGAATCTGGTTGCCCCACGTATCGAACAGCATGCGTTCATAGGGGGCCAGCGCGTCCCGTTCGTTCAAGTTTATCAGCAGCATCTCTTTGCTTTTAAACACCCGTTCCGTCAGAGTGCCAGCTTCATCGACTTCGCTTTGTTCGTGTGCGGGATGATTTTCATCGAGGTAGTGAGTGGAGTAAATGCTGAGCTTATTTTTACGGTGGCTACGCAGGACAATGCTGATGTCGTCGATGTTGAAATAGTGATGGATCTCTTTGGCGACTTCACTTACCAGCTCATCCATGTCGAGCCGGGAGAGTACGGCGTTAGTGATGGCGACCAGAATACGAAAGTTGTCGCGTTCGCGGCACAAGAGATCGTAATCGACGTTGTTCGTGACCCTGCACTGAATTTGCTCCGCCACCACGCCGACAATCTGGGTGAAGGTTTGCAGACGCTCGTACTCTTTTTCGCTCCAGGGGCGATCGTCGTTGCGGATAAATTCGCAGCCGCCAAAAATGCGTCCATCCGCCGCCAGCGGCAGCAGGCAGTAGTGGCCGAATGGCGGGTAAAGGCCGCCAGCAGCCAGTTGCGGCCAGGTTTCTGAAAACTCGTGATAATTGCAGTGCAGGGCATCGGGGCGAGAGAGAATACGGCGGATCGGGCCGTGGGCCAGCACGGTTTCATCTTCGTAGATAACGGGTTTGCCGTTATCGCGCGTGGCGTACCAGGACGCCCGCTGTGTCTGCGCTTGCCACAACACAATCGCCGCGCTGTCGGCAAGCGCCGAGCGCTTTACCAGTTGCGAAAGCGCCTCGCTTAACGATTGCAGGTCGGGCTGCTGTAACAATGTGCGAGTGATGTCGAACAATCCTTGCTGCCCGAGATCGCTCATCGGTGTATACGACATATTGCTTTTCCAGGAAAGTACCGCTGCGCGGTGCAAAAAAAGAAATTAAATTATAGGTATAGACACTCGACTTCCGCCGGGTGTCGACAAAAAACGCCTTATCCGGCCTACGGTTCGAACAGTTTGTGTGAGTTGAATAACGGCGAAAACGCCTTATTCGACCAACGGTTCAACCGATTGTGTAGGCTGGATAAGGCGACGCCGCCATCCGGCATAATGACGGACTTAACAGATCCGCGGCAGCGGTTCTGCATGCGGTAAATCCAGCGTGCGCTTCACGCCGTAAAGACCGGCCAGACGCACACCTTTACGTTCGACCACTTCGCCAATCAGTGCCGCATCGCGCCCCAGCGGATGGGCATGCAACGCCGCCAGCACCTGCCCGGCCGCCTGACGTTCAACGGCAATGACCAGCTTGCCTTCGTTTGCGAAGTTAAGCGCATCCAGACCCAGCAGTTCACATACTCCACGAACGGCAGGTTTCACGGGAAGTGCGGATTCGGACAGCTCAATGCCAAAACCGCAGGCGGCGGCAAACTCATGGGCGACCGCGTTCACGCCGCCACGCGTCGCGTCGCGCAGGGCTTTCACGCCGGGGATATCGCGCAACGACTGAATTAGCGGCGTTAATACCGCGCAGTCGCTGACCAGTTCGCCATCCAGCCCTAACTGTTCACGCAGATTAAGAATAGTGGCGCCGTGATCGCCCAGCGTACCGCTGACCAGCAGCACGTCGCCCGCTGACAGGGTTTGTGCACCCCAGTGAATATTGGCCGGAATCGCCCCCATGCCTGCGGTGTTGATGAACAATTTGTCCGCTGCGCCACGTTGAACAACTTTTGTATCGCCGGTCACAATCGCGATATTGGCCTCACGCGCGGTGGCGGCCATGCTGTTTACCACGCTTTTCAGCGTCTCCATCGGCAGTCCTTCTTCGAGGATAAAGCCGCAGGAGAGATAGCGTGGAATTGCGCCGCTGACGGCGACGTCATTGGCGGTACCGCAGATCGCCAGCTTGCCGATGTTGCCGCCGGGGAAAAACAGTGGGTCAATGACGTAGCTGTCGGTGGAGAATGCCAGCCGATCGCCTTCAGCG
Organism: Citrobacter sp.; assembly: GCF_050252275.1. NCBI lineage: Bacteria > Pseudomonadati > Pseudomonadota > Gammaproteobacteria > Enterobacterales > Enterobacteriaceae > Citrobacter > Citrobacter sp. The sequence goes on from NZ_JBFWLF010000261.1 coordinate 2,807, forward strand.
ACCAGTTGCGCCAGCTCAAGCCGCGCCTGATCTTCCTGCTCCGCCAGCCACGGGTTAGCGAAGGCTTCCATAAACAGACTGTTAATCAGTTGCTGCATGGCCTGACCGCCGCTACCGTGGGCGAGTTGTACGCTGTTCATGCTTCACACTCCTGCTGACGATACTGATACCAGGCGGCGCATGCGCCTTCTGAAGAGACCATCAGTGCGCCGAAGGCGGTCTCTGGATTACAGGTCTTGCCAAACAACGGGCACTGATGCGGTTTACATTTCCCGGTCAGCACGTCGCCGCAGCGGGCGCGCGGGTCGTCGTAAACCTGCTGAGGTGCCGGTCGGAAATGCGCTTCGGCATCAAAACGCTGATAGTCAGGCGTCAGATGCACGCCGGAGGATTCAATCACCCCCAGGCCGCGCCACTCGCTGTCGCCGGTGACGCAAAATACGTCGGCAATAGCCTGTTGCGCCAACAGGTTGCCGGCGTCTGGCACCACGCGGCGATACTGGTTTTCGACCTGGCTGTGGGCCGCTATTTTCTGCTCAACCAGCATCACGACGCCTTGCAGTAGATCAAGGGGTTCGAATCCAGCGACCACCAGCGGACGATGAAACTCACTGGCAATAAAATGATAGGCGTCGGTACCGATCACCATACTAACGTGACCTGGCGCGAGAAACGCGTCGATGCCGTTATCGGGCTGTTCCAGCAGGCTGCGCAGGGTCGGAATGAGCGTGATGTGCTGACAGAAGAAGTAAAAATTCTGCACGTCGCGCAGTTTTGCCTGTTGCAGGGTAATGGCGGTGGTCGGCATGGTCGTTTCAAAGCCGAGGCCGAAAAACACGACTTTACGCGTTGGGTTTTCCTGCGCCAGTTTGAGCGCATCCATCGGCGAGTAGACAATGCGAATGTCCGCACCGCGCGCTTTCGCCTGCAACAGCGAACCTTGTTTCCCCGGCACGCGCATGGCGTCGCCAAAGGTACAGAAAATCACCTCCGGATGGCTGGCAATTTCAATGCAACTATCGATACGTCCCATCGGCAGTACGCAGACCGGACAACCCGGGCCGTGGATAAACTCCACGTTATCAGGGAGCAACTGGTCGAGACCAAATTTGAAGATCGCATGCGTATGGCCGCCGCAGACTTCCATAATGCGCAGCGGACGTTCGGCGGTATACGGCAGATGCGCGGCACGTTCACGCAGGTGTTCAATCAGTAGCATCACCTGTTCCGGCGCGCGGTATTCGTCAACAAAACGCATTATTTTTCCTCGCCATACAGCAAAGCGCCGACATCCGGCTCAACATCAAACATGTTCTGGAGCGCATCGAGCGTGTCGCGCGCTTCGGCTTCGTTAATCACGCTCATGGCAAAACCGACGTGGACCAGTACCCACTGGCCCAGACGAGGTTCGCCGTGCTTATCACAACTGCCGACCAGCGTCAGATCGACGTCGCGCTGAATGCCGCAAACGTCGACTTTCGCCAGGTTACCTTCGATAGTGCGGATTTGGCCGGGAACGCCTATGCACATCGCTGTGCCTCCAGCCAGTTCAGCCACTGATCCATTCCTTCGCCGCTGGTGGCGGAAATCAGGATGATCTCGATATCCGGATTAACTTCCCGGGCACTGGCAATGCACTTCTCAACGTCGAAATTCAGGTACGGTAGCAGATCGACTTTGTTGAGCAGCATCAGCGAGGCGGCGGCGAACATATGCGGGTATTTCAGCGGCTTGTCTTCGCCTTCGGTGACAGAAAGTACCGCCACTTTATGGCGTTCGCCGAGATCAAAACTCGCCGGGCAGACGAGGTTACCGACGTTTTCGATAAACAGAATGCCGTGGTCTTCCAGCGGCAGACGCGGCGCGGCATCGGCAATCATCTGCGCATCGAGGTGACAGCCTTTGCCGGTGTTGACCTGAATGGCCGGAGTGCCCGTGGCGCGAATGCGTGCGGCGTCGTTGACCGTCTGCTGGTCGCCTTCAATGACGGCGCACGGGACGCTGTCTTTCAGCTTCATCAGCGTTTCGGTAAGCAGAGTGGTTTTACCGGATCCTGGGCTGGAGACGAGGTTGAGCACCAACTGTTGGCGCGCGGCGAAGCGGGCGCGGTTGCGCTCGGCCAGACGGTTGTTTTTATCCAGCACGTCGATTTCTACTTCCAGCATACGCCGCTGGCTCATGCCTGGCGCGTGGGTGCCGGCTTCACCGTGACCGTAGTGCAGATCGCCTTCTTCCGTCTGGCTCGGGGTGAATTCGGACGTTTTTATGCCGGTAATATTCAGCGCCGGGCGAGCTGCCGGGGCAAAAGGCGCGCTGCGAAACGCAGAATGAGGGTTATGCTCATCACCCTCTATATAAAGGTTGCCTTCAGCGCAACCGCATGTTGTACACATCGCTCACTCCTGATCTATTTCTATTCGTCGAATCTGTAATCCGTCATCGGCCACGATTTGCAGCGTGTCGCTATTGCATTGCGGGCAACGGCGTACGCGTTGGGTCAGTAAGGTGACGTATTGCTGACAGGATTCACACCAGCATTCGGCTTCTTGTTCCTCGAGGTGCAGTTTACAACCTTCCGCAACGGTGCCACGGCATACCAGATCAAAACAAAAGGAGAGAGCACTGGTTTCTACGCAAGAAAATGCGCCAATTTTGAGCCAGACCCCAGTTATCCGTTTTGCGCCGTGCGCGACGGCCTGTTGTTCGATCAATTCCAGTACCCGCTGGCAAAGGGTAATTTCGTGCATAGTGCCTCCCGATATGATGGGCAGTGATAAGCAATAACTATGCCAGCCTGAAAGTTGGGGGCATTTGTCGATGACGATGATGACGAAATGACATGTCATTCGGGCGTCGACAGCCGTCTTTTATTTTTAAATTCATTAAAAAACAAATGGTTGAAAACTGGCATGGAAAATGCTTATGGCAGGCTATCTCTGTTAAACGGGTAACCTGACATGACTATTTGGGAAATAAGCGAAAAAGCCGATTACATCGCGCAGCGGCATCGTCGCCTACAGGACCAGTGGCATATTTACTGCAATTCGCTGGTTCAGGGGATCACCCTGTCGAAAGCGCGTCTGCACCATGCGATGAGCTGCGCGCCGGATAAAGATCTCTGTTTCGTACTGTTCGAACACTTTCGCATCACCGTCACGATGGCGGAAGGCTTCAACAGCCACACCATTGAGTATTACGTCGAAACAAAAGATGGCGAAGATAAGCAACTGATTGCACAGGCGCAATTGAGCATTGACGGAAAAGTGGACGAGCGGGTCAGCAACCGTGAGCGTGAGCAGGTGCTGGAACACTATCTCGATAAAATCGCCAGCGTTTATGACCGACTGTATGCCGCTGTTGAAAGCGGGTCGCCGATCAATCTGAGCCAACTGGTGGCGAGACAAAATCCGGCGGCCTGACCACAGCGTTTTACGTCGTGACGTCGTCTCATGGGTTGTCACGACGCTTTAAGGGACAGACGTGTCGAACAGTGTCGAAAATGACATTTCATCGGCATGTTTTCGTCAAAAATGACTATCACCTGAGGAATGCCTGGTGAATCGTTTTGTAATTGCTGACTCCACGCTCTGTATCGGCTGCCACACCTGTGAGGCCGCCTGTTCAGAGACGCATCGCCAGCACGGCCTACAGTCTATGCCGCGCCTGAAAGTGATGCTGAATGAAAAAGAATCTGCGCCGCAGCTTTGCCACCACT
>NZ_JBFWLF010000262.1:0-6501 GCF_050252275.1 Citrobacter sp.
CTTCACCATGCTGCTGATGATGCTACAGGCAAGCGGCGATCCGCGCATGGCCGGGGTACTGACCTGGATCTCCGGTTCGACCTATAATGCGACGGGTCAGCAGGTGCTGCATACCGGGGTGGTGATGGCGATCCTGCTGGCGATCACGCCACTGTGCCGTCGCTGGTTGACGATTTTGCCGCTGGGCGGTGATACCGCCCGTGCAGTCGGTATCGCGCTGACACCGTCGCGGGTTGGCCTGCTGCTGCTGGCAGCCAGTCTGACGGCTGCCGCCACAATGACAATCGGCCCACTGAGTTTTGTCGGGCTGATGGCGCCGCATATCGCGCGGATGTTAGGTTTTCGTCGAACGATGCCGCATATTGTGATGTCGGCGCTGGCGGGAGGATTATTGCTCATCTTTGCCGACTGGTGCGGGCGGATGGTGCTGTTTCCGTATCAGATCCCGGCGGGGATACTCTCGACGTTTATCGGTGCGCCGTACTTTATTTATCTGTTACGTAAGCAGAGTCGTTGATTCGGATGTTTTTCGTGTAGGCCAGATAAGACGCTTCGCGTCGCCATCCGGCAATAAAAAAGCCGGGTGGCGGCTTCGCCTTACCCGGCCTACGGTTTAAAACGTACTCTGTTACAGCTTTGCAAACACCCGACGCGCGGCGTCGATAGTATTGTTGATGTCTTCCATGCTGTGCGCCACGGACATAAAGCCCGCTTCAAATGCGGATGGCGCAAGGTAAATCCCCTCGTCCAGCATCATGTGGAAGAAGCGCTTGAAGCGTTCCACGTCACAGGCCATCACGTCCTGATAGCAGGTGACAGTTTCCGCGTCGGTGAAGAAAATCCCGAACATGCCGCCAACGTGGTTAACGACCAGCGGGATCGCGGTTTCCTCTGCCGCTTCCAGCAGACCTTCCGCCAGGCGCGTCGTGAGTTCATCCAGCGTTTCGTGAATGCCCGACTGCGCCACTTCGGTCAGACAGGCAAAACCGGCCGCCATGGCAATGGGATTGCCGGAGAGGGTGCCCGCCTGATAAACCGGGCCGGTCGGGGCCAGCGCGTCCATCACGTCGCGACGACCGCCGAACGCTCCTACAGGCATACCGCCGCCAATGATTTTGCCCAGACAGGTCAGATCCGGCACCACACTGTAGTAATCCTGTGCACCAGCCAGCGCCACGCGGAAGCCGGTCATCACTTCGTCGATAATCAGCAGCGTGCCGAACTCATCGCACAGTGCGCGCAGACCCGGCAGGAATTCCGGCAGCGGCGGGATGCAGTTCATATTGCCTGCCACTGGCTCAACGATGATACAGGCGATCTCCTGCGGGAACTGCTCGAACGCGGCACGCACGGAATTGAGATCGTTATAAGTACAGGTCAGGGTATGCTTTGCAAAATCTGCCGGCACGCCCGGAGAGTTCGGCTGGCCCAGCGTCAGTGCGCCAGAGCCTGCTTTTACCAGCAGACAGTCCGCGTGGCCGTGGTAGCAGCCTTCAAATTTGATGATCTTATCGCGGCCAGTGAAACCACGCGCCAGACGAATGGCGCTCATGGTCGCTTCGGTACCGGAGTTGACCATTCGTACCATGTCCATCGTCGGTACCAGTTCGGTCACAAGCTCCGCCATTTTGACTTCCATCTCGGTCGGCGCGCCGAAGCTCAGGCCGCGCTCAGCCGCTTCGATCACTGCGTTGCGGATCGCCGGATGGTTGTGTCCCAGCACCATCGGTCCCCAGGAGCCGACGTAATCGATATAGGCTTTGCCATCGACATCATACAGATACGCGCCGTCCGCTTTTTCGATAAACAGCGGAGTACCACCCACGCCAGTAAAGGCGCGAACAGGGGAGTTAACGCCGCCGGGGATTAGCTCGCGTGCTGCGCTGTAGAGGTTTTCAGACTTACTCATGGATGGGTTCCTGGTTCGTAGAAAAAGTGAATGCCCGCTATTCTAGTTATTCAGAGAAGGTTATGAAAGTTTTGCGCATTTGAAACATTACGATTTGCAGGGGATTTTCGGGTAAGAGGCGAGTACAATGCCGCCTCTGCATTTGTATTACCAATTAATGATCATCTGATGAAGACAGAAACTCCCTCTTTTGAAGCACAGCAAATTGTGCGCTTACGGCGCAGGGACCAAATCCGTCGACTGCTGGAGCGAGATAAAACGCCGCTGGCGATCTTAATGATGGCGGCAGTGGTGGGGACGCTTACCGGTCTGGCAGGCGTGGCGTTCGAAAAAGCGGTGAGCTGGGTGCAAAACCTGCGTATCGGTGCGCTAGTGAATGTGGCTGACCATCCGATGCTGCTCTGGCCGCTGGCGTTTATTCTCTCTGCATTACTGGCGATGGTCGGCTATTTTCTGGTGCGTAAATTTGCGCCGGAAGCTGGCGGGTCGGGGATCCCGGAGATCGAAGGGGCGCTGGAAGAGCTTCGCCCCGTCCGCTGGTGGCGTGTGCTGCCGGTGAAGTTTATCGGTGGGATGGGCACGCTGGGTGCAGGGATGGTGCTGGGACGCGAAGGGCCGACGGTACAAATCGGCGGAAATATTGGCCGCATGGTGCTGGATATCTTCCGCATGCGTAGCGCCGAGGCGCGCCATACGCTGTTGGCAACTGGGGCAGCGGCAGGGCTTTCTGCCGCCTTCAACGCACCGCTGGCGGGCATTCTGTTTATCATCGAGGAGATGCGCCCGCAGTTTCGCTATAACCTTATCTCGATCAAAGCCGTCTTTACCGGCGTGATCATGTCGAGCATTGTTTTCCGCATTTTCAACGGTGAATCGCCGATCATCGAAGTGGGGAAACTGTCCAACGCACCGGTCAATACGCTGTGGCTGTATCTGATCCTCGGGATGATTTTTGGCTGTGTAGGACCGGTTTTCAATAAGCTGGTGCTGCGTACTCAGGATATGTTCCAGCGCTTTCACCATGGAAACACCACTAAATGGGTGCTGATGGGCGGGGCGATTGGCGGTCTGTGTGGCATTCTGGGGCTGATTGAACCAGCGGCGGCTGGCGGCGGTTTTAACCTTATCCCTATTGCGGCGGCGGGCAATTTTAGCGTCGGACTGTTGCTGTTTATCTTTATCGCGCGAGTGATCACCACGTTGCTCTGTTTCTCTTCCGGTGCGCCCGGCGGGATCTTTGCGCCGATGCTGGCGCTGGGTACGTTGTTGGGCACCGCATTTGGTATGGCAGCAGCGGCAGGCTTTCCGCATTATCAGCTTGAGGCCGGAACGTTCGCCATTGCCGGAATGGGCGCGTTGCTGGCGGCATCGGTGCGCGCGCCGTTGACCGGGATTGTACTGGTGCTGGAGATGACCGATAACTATCAGCTCATTTTGCCAATGATTATTACCTGTCTTGGCGCAACACTATTAGCACAATTCCTGGGCGGAAAACCGCTATACTCCACTATCCTTGCCCGCACGCTGGCGAAGCAGGAAGCGGAGCAGGCGGCAAAAAGTCAGACGACCACCGCTGGCGAGAATACTTGAATGAAATACCAGGGTATTAGATAATGGCGTTAATATTGGGTCAGAATTTGCCCAATTGCCGATGTCGTTTGGAGCAAAAATATGAGTGATGACGTAGCGCTGCCACTGCAATTTACTGAAGCAGCAGCCAATAAAGTAAAAAGCCTGATCGCTGACGAAGAAAACCCGAACCTGAAACTGCGTGTCTATATCACCGGTGGCGGTTGCAGCGGTTTCCAGTATGGTTTTACCTTTGATGACCAGGTCAACGAAGGCGATATGACCATCGAGAAACAGGGCGTTGGCCTGGTGGTTGACCCTATGAGCCTGCAGTATCTGGTCGGCGGTTCCGTTGACTACACCGAAGGTCTGGAAGGTTCTCGTTTTGTAGTTACCAACCCGAATGCGAAAAGCACCTGCGGGTGTGGCTCTTCCTTCAGCATCTGAGTGCTGTCTGTAATGCGCCCGGTAAGCGCAGGCGCTACCGGGCAAAGCGCCTTATCCGGCCTGGATTTAACGGCTATTCTCATTTAACGCAAATGTTGGCAGCTTCAGATGCCAGCGGATCGCCGCGAGGCGAATGACCAGCGTCACAACCATCCCCATCATACTGGCGGCTTCCAGCGGCATCGCGAAGGTGTAATACGCGGTTGCGTGGACAATCCCGCCGATAATACAGGCCGTTGCGTAGATTTCCGTACGCAGGATCATCGGGATTTCTCGCGCCAGCACATCGCGAATAATACCGCCGCCCACGCCGGTGATGACACCCATACAGATAGCCACCAGCGGCCCCGTCCCTGCTATAAATGCTTTGTTGACGCCGATCCCGACAAACACCGCCAGGCCGACGGCGTCTAGCACCGGCAGCATCCATTTAGGCAAGCGTCTGGGCTGACGCACCAGCAGGATCGTCAACATGCTGGTGACCATCGCCACCACCAGATCGGTTGGGTCTTTAACCCAGAAAACGGGACCGTTATCTAATGCCATATCACGGATCGTCCCGCCGCCCACGGCGGTAACGACGCCCAATACCAGCACGCCAAACGGGTCCATACGCAGTTTCCCGGCCAGTAACACGCCAGAGATAGCAAATACTGCTGTGCCTACAATATCCAGCCAATAGACGAGCATGATCAAATCCTCACAACACACCTGTTGGGGCAGGCGCTAATTCACCAGGGAAAGCGCATTACAGAGTTGTTTTGCGGCGAGGATAATACGCGGGCTTGCGCGTTCAAACCAGTCACTGTTGAGAGGAATTACCGGAATTTGTAGTTGATCACCCCAGTATTGCTTAATTTTGAGAATTTCACCTGCATCGCCGGCGACAACGATCGCTTGCGGCGCGCGCACCAGCACCTGTTCACGACTGACCTGCGGCCAGGGAACCCGACTGCCGGCAAAGATGTTTTCTCCCCCGCAGAGCTCAATAACCTCGTTTTGAATCGATCCTTTTCCGCTGGTAAAGGGCGGATTGATACCAAACTGCAAAAACACGCGTTTTTTCGCTTTGCCTGCATACTGAGATTTTAGCTGCGAATAGTCGTCCAGCAAGGTTTGCGCGGCGTGCTTTGCCATTTCGGGATGCGGGCTAAAGTCGGCCAGCTTCTGCAACGTGTCGGCAATCTGTTCGATGGTGACGGCATCGATCCACATGACCTTGATGCCCAGCGAGGAGAGTTGATTGACCTGTCGTTCGGCATTACCGCCGCGCCAGGCGAGGACCAGATCCGGCTTCAGCGCCACAATCCTTTCCAGATTCATGCCTTGCCAGGTCGAGATCTGCTCGATACGTTGCGCCTGTGGCGGATAGTCTGAATAGCTGCTGACGCCAACGGGGGTGATCCCGGCGGCAAAGGCGAGTTCCGTGTTGGCGGGAGAGAGTGAAATCACGCGCGGTGCGGCATGCAGCCACACCGGGAGGGCTAACAGCAGGGCGACAAGCGCCCTGGAGAAGGATTTAGCCATGCGCCAGTTTCTGTACCAGCGATTCAACCATCAGCGTGGATTGCTTCGCGGCAACGGCCAGGAATTCATCAAAGCTGAGATGGGACTGCTGATCGGCAACGTCTGAGATCGCGCGGACCACCACAAACGGTACCTTGAAGTTATGGCAAACGTGCGCAATCGCGGTGGCTTCCATCTCAACGGCAATGGCCTGCGGGAAGTTGTGACGGATTTTCGCCAGCCCCACGGAGCCGTTAATAAAGGCATCGCCGCTGACAATCAAGCCGCGTACCGCGTTCAGGTTCAGCTCAGCGATGCAGGATTCCGCTGCGGTAATCAGTTTTTCATCGGCTTTAAAACCGGCCGGGCAGCCCGGCAGTTGGCCGAACTCATAACCAAATGCGGTGACGTCAGCGTCGTGATAGCGCGCTTCATCAGAGACCACAATGTCGCCCACTTTCAAGGTTGGAGCGAGGCCGCCTGCGGAACCGGTGTTAATAATGACGTCCGGCTTGCAGCGTTCGAGCAGCAGCGTTGCGCCCAGCGCCGCCGCCACTTTACCAATACCGGATTTCAGCAGCGCAACGTCGATTCCGTTAAGCTGACCGGTGTAAATTTCACAACCGCCCAGGGTGAGAGTTTGACGGTTTTCGATTTTGTCACGCAGCAGCGTAACCTCTTCTTCCATTGCACCAATGATGCCGATTTTCATAGATTTACTCGCGCCAGGTGAGATTTAAAGGCATAGTCTATCATGCGCTTAAGGCGAAGTGCATTCTCACGCGGGAGAGGACATGTCACAGATTGATTTCCGGAAAAAAATAAACTGGCACCGTCGTTTTCGTTCACCGCAAGGGGTCAAAACCGAGCATGAGATCCTGCGCATTTTTGAAAGCGACCGTGGACGCATTATTAACTCTCCGGCGATCCGTCGCCTGCAGCAGAAAACCCAGGTGTTTCCCCTTGATCGTAATGCCGCCGTGCGTACGCGCCTTACCCATTCGATGGAAGTTCAGCAGGTGGGGCGTTATATCGCCAAAGAGATTTTAAGCCGCCTCAAAGTACAAAAA
>NZ_JBFWLF010000263.1:0-6454 GCF_050252275.1 Citrobacter sp.
AATATCAAAACAAAAAACATAAATAATTGATATTAAATCATAAAAATCATGAATTTGTTTTATATTTATCATGCAATATGAATTATAAATATCCACAAAGAAATATTTAGAAATATTTAAAATACAATTGTTACATGTTATTTTTAAAATAAAATGAACTCCTGGAATAGTATCCAGACGTGCTCTTCTGGAAAGCTGCACTTATTCATAAAGATTATTATCATAAGGGAATACATAATGAAAAGAAAAGTATTGGCCATGCTCGTTCCAGCATTATTGATTGCTGGCGCAGCCCATTCTGCTGAAGTCTATAATAAAGACGGTAATAAACTGGACCTCTATGGGAAAGTGGATGGACTGCACTACTTCTCAGACAACACTGACAGTGATGGCGACATGTCCTATGTGCGTCTGGGCTTCAAGGGTGAAACCCAGATCATGGATCAACTGACTGGTTACGGTCAGTGGGAATATAACATTAACGCAAGCGGCACCGAAGGTGACAAAGGCGATTCCGCAACGCGTCTGGGCTTCGCGGGTTTAGGTTTCGGTCAGAATGGTACCTTCGACTATGGTCGTAACTACGGTGTGGTTTATGACGTCGAAGCGTGGACTGATATGCTACCGGAATTTGGTGGTGACTCCTACACCCAGACCGACGTCTATATGCTGGGTCGTACTAACGGCGTAGCCACCTACCGTAACAAAGGCTTTTTTGGTCAGGTTGATGGCCTGAACTTCGCGCTGCAGTATCAGGGCAACAATGAAGGCGCAAGTTTTGGCCAGGAAGGCTCAGGCAATAGCACATATCGTAAACTGGCCCAGGAAAACGGCGACGGTTTCGGTATGTCCACCTCTTATGACTTTGACTTCGGTTTAAGCCTGGGTGCAGCCTATTCTTCATCTGACCGCACGGATGATCAGGTTTCTCGTGGATATGGCGATCGTTCTCGTGCCAACAACTACGCCGGTGGTGAAACAGCTGAAGCCTGGACCATTGGCGCGAAATATGACGCGAACAATATCTATCTGGCCACAATGTATGCCGAAACCCGCAACATGACCTATTACGGCGGCGGTAAAGGTGAAACCAATGGCGGTATTGCCAACCAGACCAAAAACTTTGAAGCGGTTGCACAGTACCAGTTCGATTTCGGTCTGCGCCCTTCTATCGCCTACCTGGTATCTAAAGGGAAGGAACTGGGTGGTCAGGATCATGATGGTGATGGTAACCCACGCTACACCGACAAAGATCTGGTGAAATATGTTGATGTAGGTATGACTTACTACTTCAACAAAAACATGTCCACCTACGTTGATTACAAAATCAACCTGCTGGATAACGATGACCACTTCTATGCAGACAACGGCATCGCGACCGATGACATCGTTGCTGTGGGCTTAGTGTATCAGTTCTAATCGCCAGAATAATTCCAGGCCCGCTTCCGGCGGGCTTTTTTGTGCCTGAAATGTCACTCAGTATTGAGCTTGTCGCCATTTTCCCGCATCCAGTCAGCCAGAGGCGTCAGCGCGCTATGCATGGTCAATCCCAATGGCGTTATCTGATACTCAACGCGCGGTGGAATTTCCGGATAAACTGTACGTGACACCAGTCCGCGTAACTCAAATAAACGCAGCTGTTTTGTCAGCTCTTTTTGCGTAATGGGGGCTGCAGCCCGCAATAACTCGCCGAAACGCACCGGGGCATTCAGTACGATCAGACGGTACAAAATCGGTATTGCCCACTTTCCGGAGACCAGACTGACGAAGCGAGTCATCGGACAGGGTTGATGCTGAACATTTTTCTCCGTTACACCGTCAGCTGATTCCGCCATAGCACACCTCTTGCCTCTTTAGTATCCATTTGGTACCTAGTTTCCTTTAGATACTAACGTTTCTATAGTGCATTCTCCAGAGACAATTCAGGAGAAGTAAAATGGGTCGCTTAACAGGTAAATATACGCTCATTACAGGCGGGACCAGTGGTATTGGTCTGGCAACTGCGCAGGAGTTTATTGCCGAAGGCGCGCATGTCGCTGTCACAGGACGCAATCCCGGCACGCTCGCTCAAGCCCAACGCATTCTGGGTGACAGCGCATGGGTGATTGCCACCGATGCCGGGGATATTCAGGCACAAAAAGGGCTGGCAGAAACCCTCGCTTCGCGTTGGCCGGGGCTGGATGCCGTTTTCGTCAATGCGGGTGACGTCACGCATGGACTGATCGAAGAGTGGGATGAGGCAAAGTGGGACCGCCTGATGCAAATCAATCTAAAGGGGCCTTTCTTTTTGCTGCAGGCACTGCTGCCACTTCTGAATAATCCCTCTTCCGTGATCCTTTGCGGCTCGGTCAGCGCGCATATTGGTCTGCCAACCAGCAGCGTTTATGCCGCCAGTAAGGCCGGATTATTATCGCTCGCACGCACACTATCGGCAGAACTCTTACCCCGGGGAATACGCGTTAATGGCTTAAGCCCAGGCCCAGTTTCCACACCCGCGCTCAATAAGCTGGGACTTAGTGAAGAAGCGCAGCGCACGCTGCAAAGTGACATTGCCAGCCTGGTGCCTCTGGGACGCATGGGTACGCCAACGGAACTGGCGAAGGCCGCGCTCTATCTGGCATCTGATGAGTCGGGTTATACCGTAGGTACGGAACTACTGGTAGATGGTGGAACCGGCAATCTGTGATTCCAGGCTTCCTGGCTGTTCGTGATAGTCATTGAAAATGTGACGAACATAATGGCGCTGAAGGGAACTTCGGCGTTATATCTCTGTTCGTTTTACTCAACGGGACGTGCGTCACTGACAACAGGAAGGGTAAGTGCTTGAATAGTGGCGGAGAGAGGGGGATTTGAACCCCCGGTAGAGTTGCCCCTACTCCGGTTTTCGAGACCGATCCTATTAACATGTTTTTCAATGAGTTAAGTTTTAGGCATGGTATATCCGTATAACTTTGACTCATTAAAAATCAATGAACTCCTGTGTTTCTTCGATTTAATATACCAACAATTTTTACCAAAAATCATGCGCTCAAGCACTCATTAATCTTGTCATGGGTGTCGATGTACGGAGGTTCAATACCTCTCTTGTCAACCAAAGCACTCCTTAAGAACCAGCCCTGATGGGCTGGTTTTTTTATGCCTGTTTTTTATACGGGGTATTGTTGGGGTAAAATCGGGGAATTATCCCGACGCGAATTAATGTCAGATCACCGGACAATCATCGAACTCACCTGAGCGCGCATCGTTGATGATGTAGGTGATCACCCCAAATACTGGCGAAGTAACATTGTAGTCACCCGTTGAGTCTGGTATCTCTTCGCGCTTACCGTTCTCCAGATTCACCAGGTGAGGTCTTGGGTGCACGCGGAAGCGTTTTATCCTTAACTCACCATCCAACCTACAGATGAGCAGAGAACCATCGCAAGGTTTCAGGGAACTATCTACTACCAACAAAGCACCATTCATGATGCCGTCTCTCCAGTATGTCTGCCCTGCCCTCATGAAGTATGTAGATGCCGGATGCTCAATAAATTTATCGTCTAGCGATATGTGGCGCTCAACGTAGTCCGCTGCCGGAGAAGGGAAGCCCATAGTTACCTCTACCTACTATTGACACTGGATAAAAACACAGTATAAATACTGTATATCCAACCAGTAAAGAGGGGAGGGAAAATATGTTTGTTGAGCTGGTTTATGACAAGAGAAACGTTGCCGGGTTGCCAGGTGCAAGTAACATCATTCTGGCCGAATTGACGAAGCGGGTGCACCGGATTTTTCCCGATGCTGAGGTGAGGGTGAAGCCAATGCAGGCTAACGCATTAAACAGCGACTGCACCAAAACTGAGAAAGAACGGCTGAACCGCATGCTGGAAGAAATGTTTGAAGAGTCTGATATGTGGCTGGTTTCAGACTAAGAGCATTGTTTTGTCATATTACATATGTAGAATCCGCACCGGCTGGTAATCATTCAATACTCGCACTATCGAACGAACGCCAGCCGCCGTCCGTTCCTGCATACGACGAACAACGGCAACTTTTTTCAGGCGCATTTACTGGTGACATTCTTTGTCGTAACCCCCGAAGAGGCGAGCTTAAGCGCCCGGTTAAATGCAACAACTGTCACTGGTTTTTCCTCTGCTTTAACTCGATTAGAATGACTCTGGAAAACATAAACATCATCAGGATAAATTTCCCTTCTGCGTAAAATTATGTTTCGAACCTGCGAAGGAGCTATTATATTTATTTCCTTCAATCTTCCTCTTTGTTCAAAGGTCAAATTACTGCCAACCAAGTTAGTATAGCGAAGCATTCTTACCCTTCCGATACCAACTGGTAAATAGTGAAGGCACACCCACAAATCGGCCCATGTATCACTGATATCCAGCAATCTATGGTTGATTGATGCAATCTCATAAAACGTAAGCAAATTCCTCTCCCCCAATTTTACGCAAGAAAATCCTTCTATATTGTTTACTACAGACTGATAGAAGATATCCACTAGTTATCTAAATTGAGCTAAATTTTTATAATGATTACCAGCCTTCGGATACTCAAATATTACAGGTTTTAGCATGCCGAAATGGACTATCATGCCCGGTTCGACACAGTTTAATACAGGCGGAAACTATCAATATTTAACACTGAGTATCTAGCTGATTTTTAAAACTCAGAGTTCACGGGCTGTATGCTGAACGCAAAAAAGGGGCCAATCGGCCCCTTCAGTTAATTAACCCTTCAATGCAGTTTTCAACATTTCGATCTCTGCCTTCAGGTGCTTCACATACCCCAGTAAGTCCATCACGATCGGGTTGTTGTCTACAGATGGCCGATCGCGAGTTTCCGCCCCAATCTTGTTACCGTCGTCATCCATGATATCGGCGATTTCTTCAGAGTTGTGTTTGATGTATTGCGGCGCTACCAGTTCTGCTTCTTCCGCGATAATGCCGAATCGCTCGCGGTTCTGCTCGTCGTCTTTATAAACGTAGTTAACCATGCGAAGCGCATCAATACGGTTTACTGCTTCCGCAAGGTCGGCATCTTTTATGTCGCGCTTATATGCCAGACCCGATGTACCCTGAAGCGCTAATGTGCCGCTTGAGTACGGCATGTTAATAACCAATTGCCCCACGTTCGACTGCGCGCGGTTACGGGCAATAAATTGCAAGCCTGATGTACCATTAAGCGACATTATCCACGTTTTTCCAACGGCATCGGCGTTTGCCGTATTCTGGTCACGAAGCCCTACGGCAATAAATCGGTCTCCGTTAGCAAATAACCCCCCAGAAAGGCCGATTTCGGCTTGCGTGATGAATTGACCGCTAGGGGTATTAGGCTTTATAAATCCAGCGTGGTTAAATGACCATGAAGCCGAAGCGTCTGTGCTCCATGCTTCTATTACGGCACTCACATCTCTGAAACCGGAAGAATACGTGTTATGCGATACACTCAGTGACCCACGCGCCACTTCTACACCGGCGATCTTATAAGAGCTAATCACATTACCGCCGCGCGTTAATACTCCGGGGCCTGGTGCTTCTGCGTCCTCGTTAATAACGCTCCACGACGTGTTAGCCGCCGTAAACCCGCCGGATGCGCGGATGATCCAGACACCGACAAAAGAGTTAGGCCATACCTGATTAGTACTACGCCCATAAACAGGGTTACTGTCCGAAGCTCTAAAAACAGCACGATCAGAAACAGTAATGCCGGTGCGTGTTGATGCTGCGTTTACCGCTTGCTGTACTGCCGTTACAAGACCCGCTCGCGAAAATGCGCCTGTACTCCCGACAAATTCTGGGTAATTCCCGCCCTGATAGTCGAGTGGTCGCACATCTAAGATACCGGTAATGTTGGGCGCTGCCGATTCGTAAACCCCCCCAGACGGAAGCGCTCCACCTTGATCGCCCCGACCGAATAGCCCCGGAATGGACCCGCTTTGTACACCGTTAAAGTCTGGTACACGGAAAGTAGTCGATCCATCGCCGTTTGAGTAGTTGCCTCGCTTCCCAGGGTTAGCCAACCAATCGGCATCGTCGATCGGCGTGTGCATTTGCGCGTGCACCCATAGTTCAGGCCAGTCGGCACGGTTAAGGCTCTGCCCGTCCGACACCACCGCCCACGCCGGAGTAAAGGCGCGACTGGTCCACAAAATCGGCATACCCACGCCGAAGTTTTGTACCCCGTTCATGGTTGGCCCGGTTCCACCTCCGCCAGATACATAGTTCTCCACCCAACGTTGCGTCGTTGCGTCATATGGGTTTACCGGGTCTCCCGCTAACGGGGTTGACCCGATCGGGCGAACGTTAAGCCAGGCGGCGGCACGGTCCGCCAGGTCTGACAGGTTCAGCGATTTAACGAGTGCCTCAGCAGGATTGTGAGATGCAGCTTCTGCTGCGGATTTCTTCGCTTTCTCCGAATAGTGAAGCGCTGAATATTCGTTATCTGTTACCGGGTC
>NZ_JBFWLF010000264.1:0-6447 GCF_050252275.1 Citrobacter sp.
GGCCTGCTGAATTACCTGAAAGAACGAGCGTTTTATTGAAATCTGAAAGCGTGGATGAGCCCTGGTACCACGAATAAAATAGCGCCCCCGTTGCCACTGACAATGCGCCAACACCCACCATCAGCGGAGATATGGCTCCCGTCAAAGCCCGGAACGTGGGAATAATCCCGCCGAATGAGTCTTTAACCTGTCCGCCCTGCTGCAGCATAATGAGCCAGGGGCTCTGCCCGCCCGCCAGCTGCGTCGCGATATCCGTAAACTGAGCAGGAAGCATACGCATCGCATTCGAGTACTGCCCCACGGAAAGACCGGCTTTTTTTGCCGCAATTTCCTGACGCGAGAACGCCTGCCGGATACGTAACTCCGTATCATTAGCCGCATCCCCTGTTTGTCTGAACTGTCGCTTAACGTGGGTTATCTGTTCATTAAATTTTGTCGAGTTAACGTCAAGGTTAACAACCAGATCCCCGACTGCCGTCTGGGCCATAGCGAACGCCTCCTGTCATTCCTGACGCCTTCGCCATCAACATATCGTCATCAGGCTCTTCCGGCGGCAAATCGTCGGGAGCCGGTGTCAGTATGCTGAAGATGGCAGGAGTCAAATCCGGGTCACGGAAAAACATCGATGAAAGGGTGTAGAGCAAACCTGAAAAGTGAGCATCAAGCTGCACGTCATGAAAATAGTTGTCCCGGTAGAAAATACGCCAGTCGCTGTATTCCGTGGAGGACATGCCAGCCAGCATTGCGCGCCAGTCAGGACGACTGAACTCACGCGCCAGCTTCATGACGAACGTCAGCTCGCTGGCGAGGACTTTTCCGCGGTGACCGGCTCTGCCTGAACGTCGCTTTCAGGTTCAGGAACGTCTTCTGGCGGCGGTAACATACCGGACAGGATTTTTATCCTGTATTCAGCCAGTGCCAGCACCTCAAGAGGCCAGGTGGACAGCACCTCATCCTGTATTTTTTTAACTTCTTCGGCGGCACCACCAGGCAGCGTGCCTTTCAGTGCATGGGCGTGCCACAGCGACATCGCCACCACAAACGCGCTGCCGCGCACAGTGGTTTCCATTGCTGTCTGGATATCCCCTTCCTCAACGGCTTCAATTTTTTTCAGGTATTCAAGATGCTCAATACGCTGCAGCGCCGACAGCTCATACAACGTAACGCTCGCACCGTTATGCTTTAGCGGTTCGCTTTTCAGAAACATAATTAACTCCGGGACGGGGCCGAAGCCCCGGTATTCAGGAAACGGTTACGCTGCAGATCGCCACGAAAAGGCCATCATTGGTCATGACCACAATATCTGCGGTACCTGCAGCCGCACCCGTAATCGTGACGGTGTCATCACTGGCAGTTGCTGTCGCCACTGACGGATCGGATGAGGAAAGGCGGAAGGTTTTATCTGATGCCCCTGCAGGAGTAATCCCGACGACCACGGTGGTCGTGTTACCAATACCCACCGCTGCAGTCTCTTTATCCAGCGTGACGCCGGTTACCGGAACAACCGGCGCGCCGCTTTCTTCTGCCAGTCCAGGTTTGCCGGTGTTGGTGACTTTTGCTGTGCGGGTGATGACTTCTTTGGCAGGGATCGCCTTGCCGAGACTGCTGCACCAGCCGCGGAACACATCAACAGCACCGTTCGGGTATTTGATTTTGTAAGCGCGGACCGAGCCATCATTAAACCAGGTTACCAGGTCTTTCTGGCCGGCTTCACCCGGCTTCCATGCCAGCGTAAAGGACGTATCCCCGGCTGATTTTTCCCCCTGAGCCGTTGCACTCCAGTCTGCATCTTCATCGTCGAGATAGGTATCATCATACGATTCGGCCGTCATTTCTCCCGGCGTCAGATCCTTGATTTTCGCCAGGCGGCTCCAGTCAATATCCGAAAGCGGGTTGGCGAACGGATTCCCCGTGCCGGTATAAATCCACAGCGTGGTGCCTGCACCTTTTACAGGCTCAAGCGGGTTTGGTGTTGGCATAGCATCCTCACATTTCGTAAGTAATGGAATATTTAAGGTCGGCGGAACTCCACAGCGCCAGATCCTCATCGCGCTGGTAGTCATACCCCAGGACATTCATGAGCGTAACGATCCCCTCCAGCGCCGGAATATCCGCCATAGCCGGGTAAACACGGGACTCCATCCACTCATCCAGTTCGGAATCAGGGACCTGGGCAGGCAGAAAAACTTCGATATGCAGGGTGGCCTGCCATTCATTTGCATCCAGGACAGCATCTGTTGGTTCTGCGTCCGTCAGAAAAACAGCCACTGCCGGAAATTCATTTTCTTCAAATGCCACCGGCCGGCCGTCAAAATAAATCGCGCCATGACCGATAGTCCCTTCAAGGGCATCGATAATCGCCTGTCGGATATCACTGTGTTTCATCGTTTCAGAATCAGCCTGAGTTGGTTTTTAAGGGATGCCCGTAGCTCTTTGGGCATATCGGTTTCCATCAGTTTTGGCAGTTCATCCTTAAACGCCGTTGTCAGTGGCACCGCCAGCGGGATGCTGACGACCTCAATCGGGTAACGGGGTTTTGCCGTTCGCCGCATAACATGCCAGCGACCGTTTTTCAGTTGCTGAATAAATGCGCCCGGAAAACGAAACGGACCAATACGCAACACACTGTTTGCCCCTCGCTTGTCACGTTTACGGCGGGAAAGTCTGACACTGGCGGTACCGAGTTTGATCGCCGGCAGGTTACCCCGGTTTACACGGATTAACGCCCGCGGCTTCTTCACCGTGGCACGCCTTACCCTGGCGCGCTGCTTAACCAGCTTGCGTGGCACCCGGGTGTCTTTCGATACGACGGAGACGCTTTTATTAACCGCGCGTGTCGCAACACGGTTAACCGCCTGCGCAGAAGCACGCGGCACGGCAGTAGTACTGATACTGTTCAGGTTTGCGATTGCCTGTTCCAGACCTTTAATGGACATGCTTTCCCCTTAACGCCGTCGGTTTGATCCCGGCGGCGAACCTTTACCGAGGAAAAGATGACAGCTTCCGCAATCATCCGGCCCGATTCGGTCAACCCAGTAAGACGAACCGTTGATCACCAGGGTATCGGGGCGCCGCATCTCGCTGACAGAAGATGTCTCCACAAATAATGACGGGCTTGTACCTTCCACCCGGACACCACTGCCCGCATACGCGACACTCTCAGGATCATCAAAAACGCCACGTATCGTTTGCCCCGCCATTTCACCGGAAGTCACTGAGGCTTCCACCCCCATAGCGCTACGAATAACACCATCGGCACGGGACAGAGCAGCATCGAAAATGTTGTCGAAATCAGCCACGTCGCCCCCGGTTATTTTTCGCTGGCAAGCCCACCAGCAATCAGTGCTTCAGCTTCATGCGGCAGAACGCGGATCGACATCCCTGTCACGGCGATGGCGACAGGCGTATTTTCTGTTTCATGCAGCGCATCAATGTGCAGGGTGGCGCGCGTAATAACCGTCACCAGCCCGGCATCCGTTACCGCGGGTTTCTCCTGCGCCTGATCATCATCAGGATTGTCCGTGACGTTTTCCTGCGCGTTAATCCCGTTATCACCGGACTGTTCGTCATCGCTACCGTCGTCAAGCTCTTCCTCAAGCTCTGCAACCCGCATCGTCAGTTCTTCGATAGTGCCGGTAACGTTCACATCACGCCCAAGTTGTGCGCCAAGCGCTTTCAGGCGCTCAACCAGTTTTTCTTTTGCTGTCATGGATAGTGCTCCAGAGAAATGGCCCCGGAGGGCCATACGAGAGGAATTACGCGAGTTTTACCGACACAAATTCATCAGGGTCGGCCAGCAGCATTAGTGGCGCAGACTGGATCATCGTAAACTCACGCGCCGGATCGCCGGTCTGGATCCAGTTTTTCGGATAACGCGTGGAGGAGTTGATACCGGCATTCAGTGCATCAACGTCCTGAATTGCGCCATAGGTACGCAGACCGCGCGCCAGAGTATTGCCCAGCACCATAGAAAGATCCGGCAGGTAGTTCTTTTTGGCGTCGCCTTCAATGTACTGCCCGGCGTAAACCACAATCGCGACATCGCCGTACATGCCCTTGTAAGACACCGCCTTGCCCAGGTCCTTGAGCGCGGTTTCCAGCTCGGAGTTTGAGCCACGACGGGTATCCAGCTTCTCTCTTACTGCCTTGAAAGAGCGGAACAGTGCCCAGCCTTTCGGGTCAAAAACAATAATATTGACCACGCCGCTGGCATTAAGCGCGTACGCTTCAATGTCCTCCGTCGGGTCATACGTTTCTTTGTCTTTGCCGGACCATGCCGCCCCGCCCGCCTGGATGATGTTGTTGACGGCACTGCGCCCCATATCCACCTCAACCGGGTCAAACTTATCCCCTGTCATGGTGTATTTACCGTAGAGCACAGCAGAAACCGCCTGCATCTCTTCAACCTGCGCAATCGCCAGCTCTTCATCTTTCATGTTCTGGAGGATGATGCGGCGACGGCGGTATGCCGGATCGGCGAGGTTCTGCGGATCTTCGTCAGGCAGGCGACGAAGCGTCATTTGCGGGTTTACCTCGTGCTTCGGTTTCACATAACCCGGCGTGAATTCGGAAGTATTACCGCCGCGTGAGCGGATCACATTCCCGGAGACAATCGGCGACACATACAGCGCCATATTCACCAGGCCGGGGATCTGAGAAAGGTAAACTTTTTCGGTGGAAAACGGATAGCTTTCGCGAAAGAAGATACGCAGAAACAGCGGATCGAATTTGAATTTTTTCTCGGTAACCGCCAGCAACTGGGCAGTGGTATACATAGACATAGTTTTTTCCCGTAGAAAAAAGGCCGCTCATGCGGCCTTTATGGATGGAGATAACTGGCTGGTTAAGGGGTCACACAATACTGATGGAGGTACCGGCGAAGGCGTTACGTCTGACGTTATCGGTTGCCGCTGCATCAGGCCACAACACATCTTCAATCCGGAAAGAGCCCGTTTTAAAGAACGTCAGTTGAGCACTGTTCTGATCGGCGTCAATCGCAAGAATGCCTGTCGCTGTACCAGCGGCTGCACCGTCCCAGACAACCAGCTTTCCGGCGGCGGGATCAAGCATCAGCGGCGTCATCGCCGGAACACTGTCCGTTAAGGCACCGGGTGCGGATGCGGTATGTGCCGGGTCACTGTTACCCAGCGGCTGATAATGCTTAAATTCTTCGTTTGGCATTGGAACCTCTTATACAGGTGTGTTCATCAGGTCATCGGTATCAGATGCCTGGCTGGCGGCACTGACAGCACCAGGCGCGGTGTCCATCAGGCGATCAAGTGCGGTATCCGTTCTGACCTGCGCGCTCGCTGGCGCCGCGGCGAGGATCAGTTGCGCATTTCCAACCGTCATACCCGGTGTTGCCGCGAGCACCCGCGCCTGCGATTCACGGCCCTTCGCCTCTTCACAGTTCAGGATCCCCATAATTCGGCTGTTTTCGGCATTTACTGCCGCTGAAACCTGCGCGCTGATATCGGCTGATGCAGTATTTACCGTCGCGACAGGCGTCGCACTGTCGGCAGTGACGCCGGCTGACGCGTCCGCTACAGGCTGAGTTGTTTCAGCGGATGCAGTGGTAGTTTTCATATTTCCTCCGAGGGTTATTTTCTTTCGTTTATCAAGTGCATCGCGCATCACACTGAGCGCGTCGGTGTTATTGACGAGTTCGTCTGCGATTCCGTTCTCAATGGATTCCTGTCCGGTGAAAATCGCCGCTTCGGTATCCAGTACCGCCTGAACAGTCAGGCCGGTGTACCCGGCCACCTTCTCAGCAAACATCTGTCGGGTGGCATCAATACGTGCCTGAAAATCAGCACGCACATCCTTCGGCAACTTTTCGTAAGGGTTTCCGTCGACCTTGTGATCGCCGCTGTAGATGAGCGTGACTTCGACGCCGCTGGTCTTGAGTGCAGCACCGTAGTTGCTGTGCGCCATCATGACGCCGATCGAACCGGTTCTGGCGGTCTGGGTAACAAGGCGACGGGATGCCGCGCTGGCGATAAGCTGCCCGGCGCTACAGTTCATATCGTTTGCCAGCGCCCAGACCGGTTTGATATCCCGCAGGCGGGCAATAATGTCAGCGCAGTCAAAAGCACCGGATACCATGCCGCCCGGTGTATCCATATCCAGAAGAATGCCGTCCACGCCGGGATCACTGATAGCCTGTTGTAAGCGGGCAATAATGCCGTTGTAACCCGTCATACCTGAATACGGTTGCAGCGAACGGGTTTTACTCACCAGCGTGCCGGAAACCGGCAAAACCGCGATACCGTCGATCACCTGGTAACTTCGTGACGGGCGCGGCCCCCTCTCTTCATCGTCACCAAAAAGCGCAAGGGGTTCAGCAATCTGTTCACCGCTGAGAGTGACGCCGGAAACGGTATCTGTCAGACGGGTGATGCCCAACTGGCCCGCCAGCGCGCAAAAGAAAACCCGCGCATAGGCGGG
>NZ_JBFWLF010000265.1:0-6350 GCF_050252275.1 Citrobacter sp.
TCATACTGTTTGCGAATGTTGTTCACTTCGGACTCAAAGCTAATCAGCACATCGCCCAGTCCGCGCTCAGCAAACGTCGTGGTCGCGCCGCGACCGCCGGTATCAAACACTTCGACGTTTTTCAGGAACTGGGTCATGAACTGTTCAGTTTTGGCTTTATCGCCGCCGTCCGCGTTATCGGCGGCGCCCCAGGCAGCCAGATAGGTGTAACGGGCGTTACCGGAGGTTTTCGGGTTCGGGAAGATCAGTTTTACATCAGAACGGACAAGGTCGTTCCAGTCGCGAATGTTCTTCGGGTTGCCTTTACGTACCAGGAATCCCATCGTGGAGTAAAACGGTGAGCTGTTGTTCGGCAGACGGCTTTGCCAGTCAGCCGGAATCAGCTTGCCTTTGTCATGCAGGATCTGCACATCGGTCACCTGGTTGTAGGTCACGACGTCGGCTTTCAGTCCCTGTAAAATTGCCAGCGCCTGCTTTGAGGAGCCCGCGTGCGACTGTTTAATCGTCAGCTTATCGCCGCCGTTATCTTTCGCCCACTGCTGTTCAAACGGCGGGTTGAGGGCGGCAAACAGTTCGCGGGAGACGTCGTACGAGCTGTTCAACAGCTCCGTCGCCTGCGCCTGACCGACCAGTAACAACGACGCCATCAGCGTCAGATATCTTTTTTTCAGTAAGTTAACGGCCATTGCGCACCCTTATAAATTTGATGACTTTCTAATAGCCATAATATTTATAACGAGTGTGAAAGGAGTAACGGTTTTATATACCGTTTACTGATTTGAAAGTTGAAAAGGGAATAAGAGAAACCCCTCCTGATGGTCAGAAGGGGTTGTGCTGTCGTCAGATTCCGACGCTGACGGTCTCCGGCAACGTGCTGCCGCCGTCAATCACGTTTTGCGTGCCCGTGAGATAGCTGGACTCATCCGACGCCAGGAAGGCGGCCAGTTCACCCACTTCCAGCGGGCAGGCCAGTCGACGCAGCGGGATCGCCTTCGCCATTTCGGTCAGCACTGCTTCCGGATCGTCCGGGTTAGACTGCTGCGCAATGCTTTCCGCCATCGGGGTACGCACGTAGCCCGGGCAAATCGCATTCACGCGAATCCCCGACTGGGCGTACTCCACCGCCAGCGATTTGGTCAGCCCGACAATCGCGGCCTTCGACAACGCATAGGCCGTTTCGCCCGGATCGGCGACCATATCGCCAGTGACCGAGGACATCATCACGATGCGTCCGTCTTTACGCTTAATCATCTCCGGCAGGACCGCTTTGGTCACGTTCCAGACGCCTTTGATATTCACATCAATGTGGAAGTCGCGATCTTCGTCGCTCATGTCGAGGAAGCTGCCCAGACGGCAGACGCCTGCATTGTTGACCAGAATGTCGATGCGGCCTTCCACCTCTTTCGCTTTCTTCAACGCCGCCGCCACGGAGGCGGGATCGGTCACATCCGCAATCACCGCCGTACAGCGATGCCCGCGGCCACCGAGTTCATCCGCCAGCTTTTCAATCTCATCGGAGATATCCAGCAAGATTAAGTTCGCCCCATGCCGGGCAAACACTTTGGCGATGCCTTCGCCAATGCCCTGTGATGCGCCTGTAATCAATGCTGTTTTGCCCGTGAGTTTACCCATTTCAATGCTCTCCTTGTGAATATGAAGTCTCACACTCCATTAACATTGAAAATACAGGAAAAAAGGATACGTGCTGAGGAACAGCTCACTAATTAAGGTAAATCTTAGATAAAAATCATCCCCGCCGGGGCGGGGACACTATTTTTATGCTGGTCGTAGCGACGTGCGTAAGCGGAAAATTACAGTGCCAGCAAACGGTCCAGAGACGGCGCAAAGTAATACCCTCCGGTCACCGGTTTGGTGAAGCGCAGCATGGCGTCACGTTTGCCGTCGGTGTCGCCAAACATGCTCAGCAGTTGCTGTTCAATGTTATGCAGACGCGCACAGTAGGCGCAGAAATAGAGACCATGAGTGCCGCTGGCGGTGCCGTATGGCAGGCTCTGGCGAACAATTTTCAGCCCTTTGCCGTCTTCTTTCAGATCCACACGGCTCAAGTGCGACGTTACCGGGCGATCGTCGCCATCGATCTCTTCGTTGGCTTCTTTGGTACGCCCGATCATCATCTCCTGATCGTGAATACTCATGCGGTTGAGCTGCTTCAGATTGTGTTCCCAGCGCTGAACAAAGACGTAGCTGCCACCCGCATCCACGCCGTCTTTGATGACCGCCACTTCGCGGCGCGTCTCTTCCCCTGCCGGGTTTTCCGTACCGTCGACAAAGCCGCTGAGATCACGCTCTTCCACCCAACGGAAACCGTGGATCTCTTCCTGGACCTCAATGCAATCGCCGAAGGCTTCCATCGCCGCCTGAGCGACAGAGAAATTCACATCGTGACGCAGAGAAAGAATGTGGATCAGCACATCGTACTGGGTCGCCGGGGCCAGGCCTTTACCGTAAGGGATAAAGTCTTTCAGCTCTTCAGCCCCCACTCCGCCGCTCAGGGCGCGCCAGGTGTTGTTGCCGAAGGCCACGACCGCCCCCAGATGGGCATCCGGGAATGTCGCCTGGAAGGTCGCCAGTTTATCAGCGAACGCTTTGCTGGCACCACGCAGGGCATCAACGTCGCCTTTTACATTCGCTTCAATCCAAATCGCCGCACGGCAATGCTCTGGCAAAATGCCACTCTGAACCTGAGACATCATTCCTCCTGAAAAATGAGAATGCCACGCAATCGTGGCATTGATGGGCGTTATTTTACCCTGTTTTTACGTTCGAGGGTTTGTTCAGACGCAAATTAACGACGCCAGATAATTTTGCTCACTTTCCACGCTTTCAGCGTATCGTCCGGCGGCATTAACCCTTCAGGCCCCTTCCATTCACCGGTAAAGAGATAGCTGATGTGTTGACTGCCTTCGGCTTTACATTCTACTGCGCTCTGCTCAGCGTGGCTGGCAGGCTGACAATTGCCGAACGCTTTGCTGTAGAGGTCGCTAAACGGTGTGCCAATTTCAACGCCCGCGTCGGAAGGAATCCCGCTATCCAGGACATCAATGCGGCTGATGTTTCCCTGCTCGCCGTGAATGACCATCGCCACCTTGTCGCCGTTCATGGCTTCGAAAAAGCGCACCACATTGCCATTCTCGGTCTTCATGCCACTGCGCAGGCGATAGTCGCCGTCCAGCGCATCGGCAATGGCCTGTTCATTTAGCGGCGTCGATGCCGTGAGTGCGCCAACGCCCTGTTCGGTTACTTCTGTCGATGAACCAAACCAGTTCCACGGATTGGCGGCAGACCAGTTTACCGACGACAGCGTCGAACAGCCGGTCAGCACCAGCGGCATAGCACATAACACTACACGCAGCGATTTCATCTCACTTCCTTTCATTAATGATCAACGTTACCTGGAGTCCGGCTTCACCAAAAAGTTCCGTTATTCTTTCTCCAGAGTAAAACAGGCGCGCATCCGTCGGTTGGTCAATAGCCACAAAAGTGCCACGATATCCGCCACCACCAGCGCCAGACCCACGCCATTGACAGGATCGCCATTGAACCAGAGAACGGGCTGCCAGCAGAGCAG
Source organism: Citrobacter sp. (assembly GCF_050252275.1). NCBI lineage: Bacteria > Pseudomonadati > Pseudomonadota > Gammaproteobacteria > Enterobacterales > Enterobacteriaceae > Citrobacter > Citrobacter sp. The sequence goes on from NZ_JBFWLF010000265.1 coordinate 3,590, forward strand.
CATCACCTGCGCAACAATCAATAGCAGTCGCAATGCCTGCCATAAACGCGGAAAAGTGTAACGTCGCCCGCTCAGTAAAAATGCGAGCACGGCAGGAATGCCGGGTAGCAGCCCCAGCCAAAAGTTGTCGTGATCGGGATAAAACAGATTCAGCAGCGCAGTGCCCTGCTCGCGAGAAGAACCGGCGATCACAAACAGCACCCAGGTCCGCGCCTGAAGCAGCAGCACAAGCCAGAACAAAAAGGGCAGACGCAAATGGCCGTGGCCATCGTAATCTGCAGGATGAAACTCAATATTCTTCATCTTCGATCAGGCGTTTTCCGAGACATAGCACGTCGGAATGCTCATAGCCGAGTCGTTCATACATCCCCAACACCACGTCGTTATCTTCACGCACCATGATCTGAATCTTCGGGCAACCGCGCGCAATGAGTTTTTTCTCAAGCCGGTTAAGCAGCGCATTGGCGATGCCGCGACCGCGAAATTCCGGGTGCACGCCAAGATAATAGGCCGATCCGCGATGACCGTCGTAGCCGCCCATCACCGTCCCTACCACTTCCCCGTTTACTTCCGCAACGAGAAACAGGCTAACGTCATGGTTCACCTTCCGCTCGATATCCATTTCCGGGTCATTCCACGGACGCAACAAATCGCAGCGCTCCCAGAGGGTGATCACCTCTTCGAAATCTTCCTGGCGAAAAACGCGTATCTCCATGGTATTGAGGCCCTTTTCAAGGTTAAAACTCCGATTATGGCGCGAACGCCCCATTTAGCCAATATCTGACGCGAAACGGCGGAAAAAATGGCATAATAGCGGATTGTCACGTATTGAAATGAAAAGTAAAACAATTCTCAACATCAAGCGTCGTAACGGATTACGCGATACGATATAACATCAGGACTCTTTTTTTTACAACTCAGGCCGTATGAGCACTTTTAAACCGCTAAAAACTCTCACATCGCGCCGCCAGGTGCTGAAAGCCGGACTGGCGGCACTGACATTAACAGGGATGGCGAACGCCACAGCCAAAGAAGCCCCACTGAAAACCAGCAATGGTCACAGTCAGCCTGCCACGAAAAAATCAGGTGGCAAGCGCATTGTCGTGCTGGACCCTGGCCACGGCGGTATCGACACCGGAGCCATTGGCCGCAACGGCTCCAAAGAAAAGCATGTTGTGCTGGCGATAGCGAAAAATGTGCGTTCCATTTTACGCAGTCAGGGGATCGACTGCCGCCTGACGCGTTCGGGCGATACCTTTATTCCCCTGTACGACCGCGTCGAAATCGCCCACAAGCACGGCGCGGATCTGTTTATGTCAATCCACGCGGACGGCTTTACCAATCCCAGTGCGGCGGGCGCGTCGGTGTTTGCCCTCTCCAATCGCGGGGCCAGTAGCGCCATGGCGAAATACCTTTCCGACCGCGAAAACCGCGCCGACGAAGTCGCCGGTAAGAAAACGACCGACAAGGATCACCTGTTGCAACAGGTGCTCTTTGACCTGGTACAGACGGATACCATCAAAAACAGCCTGACGCTGGGGTCACATATTCTCAGGAAGATCAAACCGGTACATAAACTGCACAGCCGGAATACGGAACAGGCGGCGTTTGTGGTGCTAAAATCACCGTCAATCCCGTCGGTACTGGTTGAAACCTCATTCATCACCAATCCGGAAGAGGAGCGACTGCTGGGCACCACGGCATTTCGTCAGAAGATCGCCACCGCCATCGCTAATGGTGTGATCAGCTATTTCCATTGGTTTGATAATCAGAAAGCCCATTCGAAGAAACGGTAATCATGAAACCCGATGCTCTACGCGTAAAACAGTTCCTGCTGAACTTGCAGGATGCCATTTGCCAGCAGCTCACCGCCATTGACGGTGCGGAGTTTGTCGAAGATAGCTGGCAGCGTGACGCGGGCGGCGGCGGAAGGAGTCGGGTGCTGCGTAACGGCGGCATCTTCGAACAGGCTGGCGTCAATTTTTCTCACGTACACGGTGACGCCATGCCAGCATCGGCCACGGCCCATCGCCCGGAACTGGCAGGACGCAGTTTTGAAGCGATGGGCGTGTCGCTGGTCGTGCACCCGCTTAACCCTTATATTCCCACCAGCCATGCCAACGTGCGTTTTTTTATTGCCGAAAAGCCGGGTGCCGACCCGGTCTGGTGGTTTGGCGGCGGTTTTGACTTAACGCCCTACTACGGCTTTGAAGAAGACGCCATTCACTGGCATCGCACCGCGCGCGATCTGTGTCAGCCGTTTGGCGACGATGTCTATCCACGTTACAAAAAGTGGTGCGATGACTATTTCTTCCTCAAACATCGCAACGAGCAGCGTGGCATCGGCGGGCTGTTTTTTGACGATCTGAACACGCCGGATTTTGACCACTGTTTCGCCTTCATGCAGGCCGTCGGCGAAGGCTATACCGAGGCGTATCTGCCGATCGTTGAGCGCCGCAAGGCAATGAGCTGGGGTGAACGTGAGCGTAACTTCCAGCTCTATCGTCGCGGTCGTTACGTGGAGTTTAATCTGGTGTGGGATCGTGGCACCCTGTTTGGGCTTCAGACCGGCGGGCGCACGGAATCCATCCTGATGTCGATGCCGCCGCTGGTGCGTTGGGAATACGACTGGCAGCCGGACGCTGGCAGCCCGGAGGCCGCTCTCAGCGATTTTATTCAGGTGCGTGAGTGGGTGTAATTGCCTGATGGCGGCTTACGCCTTACCAGGCCTACAATCCATTGCAGCCTGCGTTCATCACAT
>NZ_JBFWLF010000266.1:0-6335 GCF_050252275.1 Citrobacter sp.
AAACCGACAATTTTATCCTGTGGGCGACAGTCAAACGCGTCGCGCACCACCGGACTGTCGGTTAAGGCTCCGCTACGCCAGATCCCGCCGAAGCCCTGTGCGATAGCCGCCATTTGCATCGCCATCACTGCACAGCCTGCAGACATTTCCTGCTCCCAGACCGGGACCTTATGATTTTCATCGCATTTTGCGACCACGGTGATGATAAGAGGCGCGCGAAACGGAGCGCTACGCGCTTTTTCGATCCCTTTTTCATCACTTCCGGCGGCAATCGCCCCCTTTTCCAGCACCGCGCTGAAGCGTTCGCGCCCCTCGCCTTCGATAACGAAGAAGTGCCACGGTTGCAGGGTCTTATGATCCGGCGCGCGCATGCCCGCACGGAGAATATTTTGCAGTTGCTCACCGGCAGGTGCAGGCTCGGCCAGGCGAGAAGCGCTACGGCGGTTAACAAGTAATTCAAGTGCATCCATTTGGTTAACTCCTGTCAGGGTGAATATTCACAAAATTAACACGAGAGCAGATTTTGTTACAGCGCCGACAGTGATTCCTGCTGACAAGAGACGGCAGGGTCATTAGGATAGCCACATCTCATACGCCTGACCCAGGCGTAGTATTGGTAACGGTAGGGAGAATACATGCGAACCCTGTGGCGATTCATTGCCGGTTTTTTTAAATGGACGTGGCGACTGCTTAATTTTGTCCGCGAGATGGTGCTTAACCTGTTCTTTATCTTCCTTGTCCTGGTGGGTGTCGGGATCTGGATGCAGGTCAGCAGCAATAACACCAGCGATAAAGTCGGTCGCGGTGCCCTAATGTTAGATATTTCCGGGGTGATCGTCGATAAGCCGTCCAGTACCAGTCGTCTTGGCGCTCTCAGCCGTCAACTGCTGGGTGCCAGTTCCGACCGCTTACAGGAAAACTCCCTGTTCGATATCGTCAATACCATTCGTCAGGCCAAAGACGATCGCAATATCACCGGTATTGTGATGGACCTGAAAAACTTCGCCGGTGCCGATCAGCCGTCAATGCAGTATATCGGTAAAGCGCTGCGTGAATTCCGCGACAGCGGTAAGCCAGTCTATGCCGTTGGCGATAATTTTAGTCAGGGTCAGTATTACCTTGCCAGCTTCGCCAATAAAATCTGGCTTTCGCCGCAGGGTTCCGTTGATATCCACGGTTTTGCCACTAACGGACTGTATTACAAATCCCTGCTGGATAAGCTGAAAGTGTCGACGCATGTGTTCCGCGTGGGCACTTATAAATCTGCCGTCGAGCCGTTTATTCGTGACAACATGTCGCCTGCGGCGCGGGAAGCAGACAGCCGCTGGATTGGCGAACTGTGGCAGAACTACCTGAATACCATTGCCGCCAACCGTCAAATCCCGGCTGAGCAGGTCTTCCCTGGCGCTCAGGGCGTACTTGATGCGCTGACGAAAGCGGATGGCGATACGGCGAAGTATGCGCTCGACAGCAAACTGGTCGACGCCCTGCTTTCCAGCGCCGAAGTGGAAAAAGCGCTGACGAAACAGTTTGGCTGGAGTAAGGCAGAGAATAACTATCGCGCGATCAGCTACTACGATTACACGCTTAATCCGCCTGCGGATACGGGCAGTTCCATTGGCGTGGTCTTTGCCAACGGAGCCATCATGGATGGTGAAGAAACACCGGGGAATGTCGGCGGAGATACCACCGCCTCGCAGATTCGCGATGCGCGCCTGGATCCGAAAGTGAAAGCCATCGTTCTGCGCGTCAACAGCCCTGGCGGTAGCGTGACGGCGTCGGAAGTGATTCGTTCGGAACTGGCCGCTGCACGTGCTGCCGGTAAACCGGTGGTCGTATCGATGGGCGGAATGGCCGCCTCTGGCGGCTACTGGATCTCTACGCCTGCCAGTTACATTGTGGCCAACCCGAGCACGCTGACCGGTTCGATCGGTATTTTCGGGGTGATTAACACCGTCGAAAACAGCCTTGATTCCATTGGCGTTCATACGGATGGCGTGGCGACCTCGCCGCTGGCGGATATTTCTGTCACCAAAGCGCTGCCGCCAGAAGCGCAGCAAATGATGCAACTGAGCATTGAGAATGGCTATAAGCGCTTTATCACCCTGGTGGCGCAGGCGCGTAAATCCACACCTGAGCAAATTGATAAAATCGCACAGGGCCACGTCTGGACGGGTCAGGACGCCAAAGCGAACGGCCTGGTCGACAGTCTGGGTGACTTCGATGATGCGGTGGCTAAAGCGGCTGAACTGGCGAAACTCAAAGAGTGGCATATCGACTATTATCAGGATGAGCCAACCTTCTTCGATATGATCATGGACGGTATGTCAGGTTCTGTCCGCGCCATGCTGCCGCAGGCGATTCAGGCGATGCTCCCTGCGCCGCTGGCCTCAGCGGCCAGTACGGTCAAAGCGGAAGGCGATAAGCTCGCCGCGTTCAACGATCCGCAAAACCGTTATGCGTTCTGTCTGACCTGCGCGAACGTCCGTTAATCCTCACGCCCTCTTCCTGCGAAGAGGGCGTTTTCTCTGAGCGACAAGATACTAGCCATGCAGAAGAAATCGATTTACGTTGCCTATACCGGCGGGACCATTGGTATGCAGCGCTCCGAACAGGGTTACATTCCTGTCTCCGGACACCTTCAGCGCCAGCTGGCGCTGATGCCTGAATTCCATCGTCCTGAAATGCCCGACTTCACCATTCATGAATATGCCCCGCTGATGGATTCGTCAGATATGACGCCGGAAGACTGGCAGCATATCGCCGATGACATCAAAACCCATTACGATGAGTACGATGGTTTTGTGATCCTACATGGTACCGACACCATGGCGTTTACCGCCTCTGCGCTCTCGTTCATGCTGGAGAATTTGGGTAAACCGGTGATTGTGACAGGGTCACAAATCCCGCTGGCGGAGCTGCGTTCTGACGGACAAATCAATCTTCTCAACGCGCTTTACGTCGCGGCAAATTATCCGATCAACGAAGTCACGCTGTTTTTTAACAACCGTCTGTTTCGCGGCAACCGCACGACAAAAGCGCATGCCGACGGTTTTGACGCTTTCGCCTCCCCTAACCTCCAGCCGCTGCTGGAAGCGGGTATCCACATCCGCCGTCTGGGGACGCCGCCGGCTCCCCGTAGTGAAGGCGAACTGATTGTTCACCCGATCACGCCACAACCCATTGGGGTCGTCACCATTTATCCGGGTATCTCCGCCGATGTGGTGCGCAACTTCCTGCGCCAGCCGGTAAAAGCGCTAATTCTGCGTTCCTACGGCGTCGGCAATGCGCCGCAAAATAAAGAGTTCCTGAAAGAACTTAGCGAAGCCAGCGAGCGCGGCATCGTGGTTGTGAACCTCACGCAGTGCATGTCGGGGAAAGTGAACATGGGCGGCTATGCCACCGGCAATGCCCTGGCGCATGCTGGCGTCATTGGCGGTGCGGATATGACCGTTGAAGCAACCCTGACCAAACTGCATTATCTGCTCAGCAAAGGGCTGGATACGGATGCGATTCGCGAGGCGATGACACAAAACCTGCGTGGCGAACTCACGCCGGACGACTAAGGAGGATGAATGACACACCGTGCGCTGTTACTGGTCGATTTACAAAACGATTTCTGCGCCGGCGGCGCGCTGGCGGTCCCGGAGGGCGACAGCACCGTTGATATCGCAAACCAGCTGATAGCATGGTGCCAGACCCGTGGTGATGCGGTCCTCGCAAGCCAGGACTGGCACCCTGCGAACCACGGGAGCTTCGCCAGTCAGCATCAGGCAGAACCTTACAGCCAGGGGCAACTCAACGGCTTGCCGCAAACCTTCTGGCCCGATCACTGCGTGCAGAATACCAACGGCGCGGCGTTTCATCCGTTGCTGGACCGCAAGGCAATAGACGCCGTTTTTCATAAGGGCGAGAATCCGCTGGTCGACAGCTACAGCGCTTTTTTTGATAACGGACGTCGGCAGAAAACCGGACTCGACGCGTGGCTTCGCCAGCATGACGTGCATGAACTGATCGTCATGGGACTGGCCACCGACTATTGTGTCAGGTTTACGGTGCTGGATGCGCTGCAACTGGGCTATACGGTGAATGTCATTACCGATGGCTGTCGCGGCGTGAACATTCAGTCGCAGGACAGTGCCCATGCCTTTATGGAGATGGCAGCCGCAGGCGCTACGTTGTATACCCTCGCTGACTGGGAAGAAACTCAGCGTTAACAGTCTGTTTTGCTGGCCACTGAGTATTACGTTACCCGAGTGGCCATTTTCCCATAAGAAAATCGAAGTAAATTTCACCCCCCTTAGCAAAAAGCAGGAAGGCAAAAAAACGCCATAAATGAAAGTTTTTATATTGAATCGCAGTATTAGCGATAGCAACCAGACAGACTGGAATATAAATCAGAAATAGAAACTCGATAATTAGCTGAATCCAGTTTTCCGTAGGCAAACTGATTTGTTTTTCAAAATAAAATGTATGAGCTGATAAATGTATCTGGAGTAACAGCATATAAGGTATAACACCAGTTACCCAGCATACGAACCACAATGGACTATGGCCAGTAATCCAACGATAAAGTGCCTGCCTGCTTCTTTTTCTCATACAGTAGTAAACTCTTGTTGGCAGAATGCCTCTTGCACTGCGTATCTGTCGTATCCGCATTTCTGGGTTGTCTGGACACATACGGAAACGCGCTCCGTCCAATGCGAATAATGCCCTGCATGTCCGCATGGGGCATTTTTTTCGTAAGCGGTGGGATGGGGTGTGTCACACGAAACGGGATCGGTTATGATGGCCCCAACCCGTTGCGTCAGCGTTTGACGCATCGTTTCATTTTCAACTGGAGGCATGGGATTGTATGGCTTTTATCCCTAAAAATTACGCCCGTCTGGAAGTAGGTTACCGGGAAAAGGCGCTGAAACTCTTCCCGTGGGTCTGCGGCCGCTGCTCCCGCGAGTTTGTTTACTCAAACCTTCGCGAACTGACGGTGCACCATATCGATCACGATCATTCCAATAACCCGGAAGATGGCAGCAACTGGGAAATGTTGTGCCTGTACTGCCACGATCATGAGCATTCCAAATATACGGAAGCCGACCAGTATGGTTCCACGGTTGTAGCGGGCGAGGATGCGCAAAAGAGCGTCGGCGAAGCCACGTACAACCCTTTCGCCGACCTGAAAGCCATGCTGAATAAAAAATAATCCGCCGCGTTAGCCCGGCAGAGCGACAGAATGCCGGGCTTCCACGGTGCGCTATCAGGATTTGAATGTCGCAATCGGTTCTGGCGTGATGCCGAAATCCACTTTCAGCTGCTGTTTGCTCTTCATCACCATCTGCCCATTGGTGTCGATCGTCATATGTTGCGCATCCGTATTGTGGCGCGCCTGCCAGAGCATCACCAGTTGCAGACTATTATCTTTTTGCTCCGGGGTCAGCGCGACGCCGTCCGGCCATTTTCCCAGTTCAACGGCGGTGGATAAACGCTGATACACTTCCGGCGTCATGCTGTTAATTATCTCATCAAGATTCATGATAAGTCCGCTCCTATGGAATAATTTGCTGAATCGTTTTTTCAACCTTTCGTCTGGGCACCGTTTTCGTCGTCGATGAAGCTCAGAGAAGCTGAATTGACACAGTAGCGTTCGCCGGTGGGTTGCGGACCATCGGGGAAGACATGCCCCAGGTGCGCATCGCAGTTTCCACAGCGAATTTCAATGCGTTGCATACCGTGTGAAAAGTCCTTGATGTAACGAATCGACTCTTCACTTACCGGCTCGTAGAAGCTCGGCCAGCCGCAGCCGGAATCGTATTTGGACTGGGAGGTAAACAGCGGCGCATCGCAGATCAAACAATGATAGACGCCGTCACGTTTGTTATGCAGTAACTGCCCGGTAAACGGCGGTTCTGTACCGTGATTCTGCGTCACGTAGAACTGCATTTCAGACAGGTTTTTTTTCAGATCTTCTGCAGAAGGTTTGTTCGCCATTTTGCTCACATCTCACTTTTCATGACGCTGACATTGCGCGACAGATTCTAACAAAACATTAACACCTGAGTGCAGACTTTTGTTCTAAACTTGATCCTTGCGAAATGGCAGCTTGTGAATCGTGATGCGAATCACATTTTTATCTCAGTTGCCCTTTAAAATTCGGGGCGCCGCCCCCATGTGGTTTCAAGCCCAATGGAAGAGTGAGGCGAGTCAGCCGTGCAAAGCTTGTACAGAGGATTGATTTGTCGCAATGATTGACACGATTCCGCTTGACGCTGCGTAAGGTTTTTGTAATTTTACAGGCAACCTTTTATTCACTAACAAATAGCTGGTGGAATATATGACTA
>NZ_JBFWLF010000267.1:0-6264 GCF_050252275.1 Citrobacter sp.
CACCCTATCTGCTTAACCATGCGCTCGTAGGCTTGCTACGCGGGCATGGTCACGCCGCCGCCGACATAATTCATTTTACCGACTACGTTGTGGAGAAAGGCAGTGACAAGCATATCGCTTATGCCGCCAGTAAAGCGGCGCTGGATAATATGACCCGTTCATTTGCCCGCAAGCTCGCGCCAGAGGTGAAGGTCAACGCCATTGCCCCTTCGCTGATCCTGTTTAACGAGGGTGATGACGCCGAGTACCGCCAGCAGGCGCTAAACAAATCACTGATGAAAACGGCTCCGGGGGAAAAGGAGGTGATCGATTTAATCGATTATCTGCTGACCAGTTGTTTTGTGACGGGTCGTAGCTTCGCCGTAGACGGTGGCCGTCATCTGCGTTAGTGCAGTTTGACCCAGCAAAAGATCAGCAGCCAGGCGCTCAGGCACCAGCAGATCACTGCCCCGCCCAGCGCCACTGGCAGCTTCAGAAAACCGGTGAAATACCACAGCGAAACGAGATAGACAAAATAGGGAATAATCGACCACATGCTGAAGACAATGGTCGTTCTTAGCGCGTCAATGCCCCGCTCGCTGGCCACGATATAATGGGCAATCAGCGCGAATGTCGGGAACAGCGGGATGAGTCCTGCGATGTAGTAATTCTTCGTTTTTGCCAGCAACCCAATCAACACCACCACCAGCGCACCCAGCGCGGCTTTAATCACGAGTCCCATTACCTTGCCTTTACACATCAATAACATCAGCAACCAGCATAACGGAAGCATCACCGTTTAGGAAAGATTAATGGAAGGTAACGCCCCGGCGGTGTATGTTGACGTTTTTGATCGGCAATCAAGACGATGAACACGATTGTATTTGTTGAAGACGATCCTGAGGTCGGCGCGCTCATTGCGGCCTATCTGGCTAAACACGATTTCGATGTGATTGTCGAGCCGCGTGGCGATCTGGCTGAAGCGCGGATCCTCCAGGTTCAGCCGGACCTGGTATTGCTGGATATTATGCTCCCCGGTAAAGACGGCATGACCCTCTGTCGTGACCTGCAAGGGCAATGGCAGGGCCCGATCGTCCTCCTCACTTCGCTGGACAGCGACATGAACCACATCCTGGCGCTGGAAATGGGCGCCTGCGATTACATTCTGAAGACCACGCCGCCAGCGGTCTTGCTGGCCCGTCTGCGGCTGCATCTGCGGCAGAGCGATCAGTCAGGCCATAGCAAAGGGATTCAGCCTGCCGCCGTCACGCCGCATAAAACGCTGCGCTTTGGTTCCCTGACTATCGACCCCATCAACCGTGTCGTTTTGCTCAGTGGTGAACAGGTTATACTTTCCACCGCGGATTTCGAGCTGCTATGGGAACTCGCCACGCACGCCGGTCAGATTATGGACCGCGATGCGCTGCTGAAAAATCTGCGCGGTGTAAGCTACGACGGCATGGATCGCAGCGTCGATGTCGCCATTTCGCGTCTGCGTAAGAAACTGCTCGATAATGCGGCTGAGCCCTATCGTATTAAAACGGTACGCAATAAAGGCTATCTGTTTGCCCCGCACGCCTGGGATGATGTGCCATCACTGCATTCGGGGATGTAAATGAAGAAACTGTTCGTGCAGTTTTATCTCCTGCTGTTTGTCTGCTTTCTGGTGATGACCCTGCTGGTCGGGCTGGTGTATAAATTCACCGCAGAGCGGGCTGGCAGGCAGTCGCTCGATGACCTGATGAAAAGCTCGCTGTATCTGATGCGCAGCGAGCTACGCGAGATCCCGCCGCGGGACTGGGGTAAAACGCTCAAAGAGATGGACCTCAACCTCTCTTTTGACCTGCGCGTTGAGCCACTGACAAAATTCAGGCTGGATGATCAGAGTATGCAGCGTCTGCGTGAAGGCGACATCATTGCTCTCGACGATCAGTACACCTTCATTCAGCGCATTCCGCGCAGTCATTACGTGCTGGCCGTGGGTCCCGTACCCTATCTCTATTTTCTCCATCAGATGCGCCTGCTGGATATCGCGCTGATGGCGTTTATCGCCATCTCACTGGCTTTTCCGGTGTTTATCTGGATGCGTCCACACTGGCAGGAAATGCTGCGACTGGAGGCCGCTGCCCAGCGGTTCGGTAAAGGTCATCTCAGTGAACGACTGCATTTTGACAGCGGCTCCAGTTTTGAACGGCTGGGCATTGCTTTTAATCAGATGGCGGACAATATCAATGCGTTGATTGCCAGTAAAAAACAGCTGATCGACGGGATTGCCCATGAATTGCGCACCCCGCTGGTTCGCCTGCGCTACCGACTGGAGATGAGTGAAAATCTCACGGAACAAGAATCTCTGGCGCTCAATCGCGATATCGGACAGCTCGAAGCCTTAATTGAGGAGCTGTTAACCTACGCCCGCCTCGACAGGCCGCAGAATGAACTGCATCTTAGCGAGCCGGATCTCCCGGCCTGGCTCACAGCGCATATTGATGATGTGCAAAGCGTGAATCCTGATCGGACATTGCAGGTTCCGCATCTCGCCCGGGGCAACTACGGTGCGCTGGATATGCGACTGATGGAGCGCGTGCTGGATAATCTGCTGAACAACGCGCTGCGCTACTGCCAGTCCACGGTGCAGATAAGCCTGCAGCTCAGCGATCGTTTCGCCACGCTGACTGTCGACGATGACGGACCGGGCATTGCCCCGGAAGCCAGGGAGACTGTTTTTGAGCCTTTTGTCCGTCTGGATCCGAGTCGGGACCGCGCCACCGGCGGGTGCGGTCTGGGTCTGGCGATTGTCTATTCCATCGCCCAGGCGATGGGTGGCACGGTGAGCTGCGGGGAAAGTGAACTGGGTGGTGCTCGCTTCAGCTTTTGTTGGCCGATCTGGCACACACTTCCGGAATTAACCGCTGGCTGACGCTATTCGCACGGTAGTCGCAGGTGAGATAACGTGCTATACATTGAGTATGTTGTAACTAATGAGGTGCGCAATGGCCCGTTACGATCTTGTCGACAGACTGAACACCACATTTCGCCAGATGGAGCAGACGCTGGCTGAACTAACGCAAGCGCTCGGAGAACATCATCTGATGATTGCCCGTGTCTTTTCGCTGCCGGAGGTGACCAAAGAGGCCGAGCACGCCCCGCTGGATACCATTGCGGTGAAGCAGCATCTGGGTAAAGAGGCCGAAGCGTTGGCGCTGGCGCACTATCGCCACCTGTTTATTCAGCAGCAGTCCGAAACCCGTAGCAGTAAAGCGGCGGTGCGTCTGCCGGGCGTGCTGTGCTATCAGGTGGGTAGTGCCAGCCAGGCGGCGCTGGAAAATCAGGTACAGCGCATCAATCAGTTGAAAACCACTTTTGAGCATATTGTCACCGTGGAGTCCGGTTTGCCGTCTGCGGCGCGCTTTGAATGGGTCCATCGCCATCTGCCGGGGCTGATTACGCTCAATGCCTATCGGACGCTGACGGTGATAAACGATCCGGCGACGTTGCGTTTTGGCTGGGCGAATAAACATATCATCAAGAATTTGCAACGCGATGAGGTACTGGCGCAACTGGAAAAGAGTCTGAATACGCCGCGCAGCGTACATCCCTGGACCCGCGAGGAGTGGCAGGCAAAACTGGAGCGTGAATATCAGGATATCGCCGCCCTGCCACAACAGGCAAAACTCAAAATTAAGCGTCCGGTCAAAGTCCAGCCCATTGCCCGGGTCTGGTACAAAGGCGAGCAAAAGCAGGTACAGCATGCCTGCCCTACGCCGCTTATCGCGTTGATCAATATGGAAAACGGCGCAGGTATGCCGGATATTGGCGAGCTACTGAACTACGATGCCAAAAACATACAGCATCGCTTTAAACCGCAGGCACAGCCGCTGCGTCTGATAATTCCGCGGCTGCACCTGTATGTGGCGGATTAACGACCTGGTTTCATACTGCCGACCATCTGCTCTGGCCGCACCCAGTTGTCAAACTCCACTTCGGTGAGATAGCCCAGCGCCAGAGCCGCAGCTTTCAGCGTCAGCCCCTCTTTATGTGCTTTCTTGGCGATTTCCGCCGCGTTGTCGTAGCCGATATGGGTATTCAACGCGGTGACAAGCATCAGTGATTCATTGAGCAACTGATTAATCCGCTCACGATTGGGTTCGATACCGACCGCACAATGTTCGTTGAAACTTTCCATACCGTCCGCCAGCAGACGCACCGATTGCAGGAAGTTGTGGATCACCATCGGACGGAAGACGTTCAGTTCGAAGTTACCTGATGCGCCGCCGATGTTAATCGCCACATCGTTCCCCATCACCTGACAACACAGCATCGTCAGCGCCTCACACTGGGTTGGGTTAACCTTGCCCGGCATGATCGAGCTGCCCGGTTCATTTTCCGGGATGGCGATTTCGCCAATGCCACAGCGTGGCCCCGACGCCAGCCAACGCACATCGTTGGCGATTTTCATTAGCGACGCCGCCAGCCCTTTCAGCGCGCCGTGAGCATGAACCAGCGCATCACAGGTCGCCAGCGCTTCGAACTTGTTCGGCGCGGTGACAAAGGGAGCCTGGGTGATGGCCGCCAGTTCATCGGCGACGCGACGGGCATATTCCGGATGCGTATTCAGCCCGGTGCCGACCGCTGTTCCGCCCAACGCCAGTTCCGCCACGTGCGGCAGACTGTTTTCAATGTGCCGCAGGTTATGTTCTAACATCGCCACCCAGCCAGAAATCTCCTGTCCCAGCGTCAGCGGCGTGGCGTCCTGGAGATGAGTACGGCCAATTTTGACAATATCGGCGAAAGCGTCTGATTTCTCGTTCAGCGTCTTCAACAACACCTGCAACTGCGGAATCAAATGATTGCGCAACGCCAGCAGCGCAGCCACATGCATTGCCGTCGGGAAGACGTCGTTCGAACTCTGGCTCTTGTTGACGTCATCATTTGGATGGACTTTGCGCTCCATGCCGCGAACGCCGCCCAACAACTCACTGGCCCGGTTTGCCAGCACTTCGTTCATATTCATGTTGCTTTGCGTACCCGACCCGGTCTGCCAGATAGCCAGAGGGAATTCCTCCGCGTGTTTATCTGCCAGCACCTCATCCGCGGCCTGCATAATGGCGGCAGCTTTGTCGGCGGCCAGCAACCCTAAATCGTCGTTAACCTTTGCCGCTGCGCGCTTGGTGAGCGCCAGCGCGTGGATCAGCGAGACGGGCATTTTCTCGGTGGAGATCCGAAAATGCTCAAGTGAACGTTGGGTTTGTGCCCCCCACAGTTTATCTGCCGGGACATCAATCGCGCCCATCGAATCTTTCTCGCTGCGTACCGTTACCATGACCTGCTCCTTAGATAATGAATTGATTAGGTTATGTTCGACATTGCCCACATGCTTGCGGTCTTATGAGTATCAACGATGACAGCACCACCGTTTGGTGGTTTGTGCGATAAAAAAAACCGCCCCGAAGGGCGGCTGACGTTACTTAACGCAGCGTGCGCACTGCGACGTCTGAATCTGCTGGAAGAAGTCGTTTCCTTTATCGTCAACGAGAATAAAGGCCGGGAAATCTTCGACTTCGATTTTCCAGATCGCTTCCATTCCCAGTTCCGGATACTCCACGCACTCCAGGCTCTTGATGCTGCCCTGCGCCAGTACGGCCGCCGGACCGCCAATGCTGCCGAGGTAGAATCCGCCGTGTTTTTGACAGGCGTCAGTCACCTGCTGACTGCGGTTACCCTTCGCCAGCATGATCATACTCCCGCCCTGCGACTGAAGCTGATCAACATACGAATCCATACGCCCGGCGGTGGTCGGACCGAGTGAACCGGAGGCATAGCCTTCTGGCGTCTTCGCCGGACCGGCGTAGTAAATCGGGTGATCTTTTACATACTGCGGCAGCCCTTCGCCATTATCCATCCGCTCTTTTAATTTAGCGTGCGCGATATCACGAGCAACAATGATCGTGCCGTTCAGGGAAAGACGGGTCGACACCGGGTATTGCGACAACTGTTCGAGGATCGCTTTCATTGGACGATTCAGGTCAACGCGAACCGCTTCCCCTTCGCCCGCTTTACGCAGTTCTTCAGGAATGTATTTACCCGGATTGTGCTCCAGCTTCTCGATCCAGATGCCTTTACGGTTGATCTTCGCTTTGATGTTGCGATCTGCCGAGCAGGAGACGCCCATCCCGACCGGACAGGATGCGCCGTGGCGCGGCAGACGGATCACGCGAATATCGTGGGCAAAGTATTTGCCGCCAAACTGCGCGCCTAAACCAAGGTTTTGCGCCTCCGTCAGCAGTT
>NZ_JBFWLF010000268.1:0-6219 GCF_050252275.1 Citrobacter sp.
GGCACCTAAGCCCAGTTGAGGCAGTAAAGGACTACGTGCTTCGTTGATTTTTTCGAATGCAGCATCGCGATCGGCGGCGGATTTACGCAATTCCGGGTTGCTCAGGCGTGCTTGCTGATAAACTTGCATCAGGTTCTCTGCCTGGCTCAGTGTGCTGAACCCCGACAGGCTCAGGCCGATAAGGATGGGGAGCAATTTCTTCATTTGCATTCCTTGTTGTGAAGCAGTATTTAGCGCTGATCAAATTTTAAAAATAATTGCTGATTCTAGCAGAATCCGCCACCGCAAAAAGTTGGCGTTCTGTGCCATCAGGCGTTAATTTGCACCAATTTACCACAAGGTCGATGAAACGGCAGTCAAACGCCCTTGAAATTCACATTTAAATCACTATTGGTACAGGACGGCACAATGCGCAAATCAGGCAACTCGCCAGTAACTTTCGCCAAAAACGATGTAGAAATTATTGCACGAGAAACGCTATATCGCGGTTTTTTTTCGCTGGATCTTTATCGCTTTCGCCATCGTTTGTTCAACGGTGAAATGAGCCAGGAAGTGCGTAGAGAAATTTTTGAGCGCGGCCATGCGGCAGTCTTGCTACCCTTTGACCCTGAGCGGGATGAAGTGGTGTTAGTTGAGCAGGTGCGCATCGCGGCCTATGACACCAGTGAAACGCCGTGGCTACTGGAAATGGTGGCCGGGATGATCGAAGAGGGTGAAAGCGTTGAGGATGTGGCCCGCCGTGAAGCGATGGAAGAGGCTGGCATTGAGGTAAAACGGACGAAACCGGTGCTCAGTTTTCTGGCAAGCCCTGGCGGCACCAGTGAGCGCTCGTCAATTATGGTGGGTGAAGTGGACGCCACGACCGCAAACGGGATTCACGGTCTGGCTGATGAAAACGAAGATATTCGGGTTCATGTGGTAAGCCGGGAGCAGGCTTACCGTTGGGTAGAAGAGGGGATAATTGATAACGCGGCTTCGGTCATCGCCCTGCAATGGCTGCAACTGCACTATAAAGAGCTAATAAACGAGTGGAAAAAATGAAGCGCTATACACCTGACTTCCCTGAAATGATGCGTCTTTGCGAAACGAACTTTTCGCAACTGCGACGTCTGCTGCCGCGTAATGATGCGCCTGGCGAAACGGTGAGTTACCAGGTGGGCAACGCACAATATCGGATTACGATAGTTGAATCGACCCGATACACCACGCTGGTGACCATCGAGCAGACGGCGCCGACCATCACCTACTGGAGCCTGCCGTCACTGACTGTACGGCTCTACCATGACGCAATGGTCGCCGAAGTGTGTTCAAGTCAGCAGATCTTTCGCTTCAAAGCACGGTATGATTACCCAAATAAAAAGTTGCATCAACGCGACGAAAAGCATCAAATTAATCAGTTTCTGGCCGATTGGCTGCGATACTGCTTAGCACATGGAGCGATGGCGATTCCGGTTTACTAGCGTCGTGAAACCTAAGGACACCATTTGGAAAGCCTGTTAAACCTTTCTCTGGCTGGTGAGGCCAGGGTCAGGATCTTACAAATTACTGATACTCACCTGTTTGCCGAAAAGCACGAAACGCTATTGGGCGTAAACACCTGGGAAAGCTACCAGGCCGTGTTGGATGCCATTCATGCCGAGGGGCAGGAATACGATCTGATCGTGGCGACAGGTGATTTAGCTCAGGATCAAACCGCTGCGGCTTATCAGCATTTTGCTGAAGGCATCGCAAGCTTTCGTGCGCCTTGCGTTTGGTTGCCCGGTAATCATGACTTCCAGCCTGCGATGTATAGCGCATTACAAGAGGCGGGGATCTCCCCTGCAAAATGCGTCATGGTTGGCGAGCAGTGGCAAATTCTGCTGCTGGACAGTCAGGTCTTCGGCGTACCTCACGGTGAACTGAGCGAATTTCAGCTCGAGTGGCTGGAGCGTAAACTTGCTGCGGCCCCTGAGCGTCACACTCTGCTGCTTCTGCATCATCACCCCATGCCTGCGGGATGCAGTTGGCTGGATCAACACAGCCTGCGTAACGCGGCGGAACTGGACAACGTGCTGGTGAATTATCCGCGCGTGAAATATCTGCTTTGCGGGCATATTCATCAGGAACTGGATCTCGACTGGAATGGCCGCCGTCTGCTGGCGACGCCCTCCACCTGCGTTCAGTTCAAACCCCATTGTGCGAACTTTACCCTTGATAGCATCGGCCCTGGCTGGCGTACGCTGGAGCTGTTTGCCGACGGTACGTTGAAAACAGACGTCTGTCGTTTGCAAGGGACTGAGTTCCGACCTGATACCGCTTCTGAAGGCTACTGATGTCTACGCTTCTTTACCTGCACGGCTTCAATAGCTCGCCCCGTTCGGCGAAGGCCTGTCTGCTGAAAGACTGGCTGCGCGAACACTATCCTCATGTCGAGATGGTTGTGCCGCAGCTGCCGCCGTATCCGGCCGATGCCGCAGAGATGCTGGAGTCTATCGTGCTGGAGCATGGCGGCGAGGCGCTGGGCGTGGTGGGATCATCATTAGGCGGTTATTACGCCACCTGGCTGTCACAGTGCTTTATGCTGCCCGCGGTTGTCGTCAACCCGGCTGTCCGGCCATTTGAACTGTTGACTGACTACCTCGGTCAGAACGAGAACCCCTACACGGGGCAGCAATATGTGCTAGAGTCACGCCATATTTACGATCTTAAAGTCATGCAGATCGACCCGCTGGAAGCGTCGGATTTAATCTGGCTGCTGCAACAGACGGGAGATGAAGTGCTGGACTACCGCCAGGCAGTGGCGTATTACGCCTCATGCCGCCAGACTGTTATTGAAGGTGGAAACCATGCATTCACGGGCTTCGAAGATTATTTCAACCCGATTGTCGATTTCCTTGGACTGCACAGTTGCTGACAATCATTTCGAATTGCTATTAAAACCATGACGCAAACTTATAACGCTGATGCCATTGAGGTACTCACTGGGCTTGAGCCGGTACGCCGTCGCCCAGGGATGTATACCGATACGACCCGCCCTAACCATCTTGGGCAGGAAGTAATTGATAACAGTGTCGATGAAGCACTGGCGGGCCACGCGAAACGCGTGGATGTGATTTTACATGCCGATCAATCTCTGGAAGTTATCGACGACGGTCGCGGCATGCCCGTGGACATTCACCCGGAAGAGGGTGTTCCGGCGGTTGAACTGATCCTCTGTCGGCTGCACGCGGGCGGCAAGTTCTCGAACAAGAACTATCAGTTCTCCGGCGGCTTGCACGGCGTAGGGATCTCCGTGGTCAACGCCCTGTCGAAGCGCGTGGAAGTGAACGTGCGTCGTGATGGTCAGGTGTATAACATTGCGTTTGAGAACGGCGACAAGGTTCAGGATTTGCAGGTTGTTGGCACCTGCGGCAAGCGCAATACCGGCACCAGCGTCCATTTCTGGCCTGACGAAACCTTTTTCGACAGCCCGCGTTTTTCTGTCTCGCGCTTAACGCACGTGCTGAAAGCCAAAGCCGTGCTGTGCCCTGGCGTTGAAATCACCTTTAAAGATGAAGTTAATAACAGCGAACAGCGCTGGTGCTATCAGGATGGCCTGAACGATTATCTGCGCGAAGCGGTAAACGGCCTGCCGACGCTGCCGGAAAAACCGTTCATCGGTAATTTTTCCGGTGACACGGAAACGGTCGACTGGGCGCTGCTGTGGCTGCCGGAAGGCGGCGAACTGCTGACCGAAAGCTACGTGAACCTGATCCCGACCATGCAGGGCGGGACGCACGTCAATGGTCTGCGTCAGGGGCTGCTCGACGCGATGCGTGAGTTCTGCGAATACCGCAACATTCTGCCGCGCGGCGTGAAGCTCTCAGCGGAAGATATCTGGGACCGCTGCGCCTACGTGCTGTCGGTGAAAATGCAGGATCCACAGTTTGCCGGACAGACCAAAGAACGTTTGTCGTCGCGTCAGTGTGCAGCGTTCGTCTCTGGTGTGGTGAAAGATGCCTTCAGCCTGTGGCTGAACCAGAACGTCCAGTCAGCCGAGCAGTTAGCGGAGATGGTGATCTCCAGCGCTCAGAGCCGACTGCGCGCGGCGAAAAAAGTGGTGCGTAAAAAGCTGACCAGCGGTCCGGCGCTGCCGGGAAAACTGGCGGACTGTACCGCGCAGGATCTGAATCGTACCGAACTGTTCCTGGTGGAAGGGGACTCGGCGGGCGGCTCCGCCAAGCAGGCGCGCGATCGTGAATATCAGGCGATCATGCCGCTGAAGGGTAAGATCCTGAACACCTGGGAAGTCTCTTCTGATGAAGTACTGGCCTCACAGGAAGTGCACGATATTTCTGTCGCGATCGGCATCGATCCGGACAGCGACGATCTGAGCCAGTTACGTTACGGTAAGATCTGTATCCTGGCGGATGCGGACTCCGATGGTCTGCACATCGCCACGCTACTGTGCGCGCTGTTTGTGAAGCATTTCCGCACGCTGGTGAAACACGGACACGTCTACGTCGCGCTACCGCCGTTGTACCGAATTGACCTCGGCAAAGAGGTTTATTACGCGCTGACGGAAGAAGAGAAAGCGGGCGTACTGGAACAGTTGAAGCGCAAGAAAGGCAAGCCAAACGTACAGCGCTTTAAAGGACTGGGTGAAATGAACCCGATGCAGTTGCGTGAAACCACGCTGGATCCCAACACGCGTCGTCTGGTCCAGCTCGTCATTGATGATGAGGACGATCAGCGCACTAACGCCATGATGGATATGCTGCTGGCGAAGAAACGCTCTGAAGATCGCCGTAACTGGTTGCAGGAAAAAGGCGACCTCGCAGATATCGACGGGTAATTATACGTTTCATTGTTAATAAAAAGGGTAAGCCATCATGGCTTACCCTTTTGCTTTCAGGATATCTGATTGATCTTGCCAGAGAGGTCTATTAGGCTCAATCGAGGCGAGAACGCGGATTGACGTTATGGCACTGACCGGGGATGGACGCCAAAAATACATAATAAGGAAACAGGATGAACAACACACATCTGTCTAAGAGCGTCGACGCCCTTAAACCCTCCGCTATCAGGGAATTACTCAAACATAGCAAAATGCCTGGCGTGATATCGCTGGGCGGCGGCATTCCCAGCCCGGAACTGTTTGATAATACAGGGCTGGAAATGGCCACGCGTAACATGATGGAAAACCAGTTTCTGGATGCGTTCCAGTACGGTCTGAGTGAAGGTTTTCCGCCTCTGCGGGAAGCGATCGCTCAGTTGTGTCAGAAACGAGGCATTCAGGCCGCGTCCGACGCCATTCTGGTGACCAATGGGTCTCAGCAGTCGCTGGATATTCTGGTGAGAACGCTGATCAATCCGGGCGACAAAGTGGTCGTCGAACGTCCGACCTATCTTGCCGCCTTGCAGGTGCTGCAACTGTCTCAGGCAGATATTCTGTCTGTTGGTACCGATAAAGACGGCATGATCGTAGACGATCTGGAAGTTTTGCTGCAGAACAACACGATCAAGTTTGTGTACATCGTGCCGACGTTCGGTAACCCCGGTGGCGTGGTTCTTAGTGATTCCCGTCGTCAGAAGTTGGTTCAACTGGCGAAACAGCATGACTTTGCCATCATCGAAGACGATCCCTACGGTGAAATCAATTTCACCAACGAGACCTATAAAACGCTGTTCCAGCATGCCCGAGAGAGCGGATGCCCTGAGCAGGTGATCTATACCTCGACTTTTTCCAAGATTCTGGCTCCAGGCCTGCGTGTGGGTTGGGTGGTACTGCCGGAATGGATCAGACAAAAAGCGACCATCGTTAAACAGGCGACCGATCTGCATACCAGCGCGCATTCGCAGGCAATGGCCGCCAGCTATTTGACGTTAGGTCGTCTGGACGATCAAATTCAGCTCATTCGTCAGGCGTACCGTGAGAAGTGCTATTTGCTGGCGGACGCGATTCGCAGCGAACTGGGCGAGCATATCTCATTCCATATGCCGCAGGGTGGGATGTTCCTGTGGGGGACGTTCCGTGATGATTTTGATACCACGGCATGGCTTTCCCGCACACTGCAGGAAAAAGTGGTATTCGTGCCGGGAGAGTTCTTCTTCTGTGATAAGCCGGACAAACGGACGCTACGGATGTCTTTTGCGACACCAACGGCGGATGAGCTTGAAGAAGCGGTACGGAGATTGAAAAAAGCGTTGCCCTGAGGTCGCTGTTGCCGGGTCTGACGCTGATGGCTGACCCGGCGCAAC
>NZ_JBFWLF010000269.1:0-6216 GCF_050252275.1 Citrobacter sp.
CATTTCGGAAACGTGAACCAGGCCTTCAACGCCTTCTTCGATTTCAACGAAGCAGCCGTAGTCGGTCAGGTTGGTTACGCGACCGGTCAGTTTAGTACCTTCCGGATAACGCTTAGCGATAGCTACCCACGGATCTTCGCCCAGCTGTTTCAGGCCCAGAGATACACGGGTACGTTCGCGGTCGAACTTCAGCACTTTAACAGTGATTTCGTCGCCAACGTTTACGATTTCGCTCGGATGCTTAACGCGTTTCCATGCCATATCGGTGATGTGCAGCAGGCCGTCAACGCCACCCAGATCAACGAATGCACCGTAGTCAGTGAGGTTCTTAACGATACCTTTAACTTCCATGCCTTCCTGCAGGTTTTCCAGCAGTTGATCGCGCTCTGCGCTGTTTTCGGATTCGATCACGGCACGACGAGAAACAACAACGTTGTTGCGTTTCTGATCCAGCTTGATGACTTTGAATTCAAGCTCTTTGCCTTCCAGGTGCAGCGTATCGCGCACCGGACGAACGTCTACCAGTGAACCTGGCAGGAACGCACGAATACCGTTCAGCTCAACAGTGAAGCCGCCCTTAACTTTGCCGTTGATAACACCGGTAACAGTTTCAGCATCTTCGTAAGCTTTTTCCAGCGTGATCCATGCTTCGTGACGTTTCGCTTTTTCACGAGACAGCAGTGTTTCACCGAAGCCGTCTTCTACTGCATCCAGAGCAACATCAACTTCGTCGCCCACCTGGATTTCCAGTTCGCCAGCCGCGTTTTTGAACTGTTCTGCAGGAATTGCAGATTCAGATTTCAGGCCTGCATCAACCAGAACAACGTCTTTGTCGATAGCAACAACCACACCGCGAACGATGGAACCCGGACGGGTTTCGATTTCTTTTAAGGATTCTTCAAACAGTTGAGCAAAAGATTCAGTCATGTTTAATCTTCAGGTTTCATATTTAACGTCCACCTGGCTCCGTGCCGGATGGGGTTGTTTAACATACCCGCTGTCATTCCATTGCAACGGGGGTACTGCAAATTCGGTCGCTCTTAAGCGAGTGCCAGTTTTTGGCGCGCGTATTGTAGCGCTTTTTCAATCACTTGCTCAATGCTTAATCGTGTGGAATCTAAAACTAAAGCATCAGCAGCGGGAACCAACGGCGCTACAGCACGGTTTCGGTCACGATCGTCACGTTCTTTGATCTCGGCCAAAAGGCGTTCAAAGTTAACACTAAAGCCCTTCTCCTGCAACTGTAGCATACGGCGATGTGCACGTTCTTCTGAGGAGGCGTCAAGGAAAATTTTGACCGGCGCATCCGGGAAAACCACCGTCCCCATATCACGTCCATCAGCGATCAGTCCGGGTGCTTCACGGAAAGCGCGTTGACGACGCAGCAGTGCCTCACGTACGCGAGGGAATGCGGCGACCTGAGAGGCGGCATTGGCGACTTCCTGCGTGCGGATTTCACCGCTGACGTCTTCCCCTTCTAGGATCACTTCCAGATTTCCGTCGGTTGAAACAAAGCGGACATCGAGATGGGTTGCCAGCGGAACCAGCGCGTCTTCCGATGCAACATCAACATGATGATGTAATGCCGCCAGCGCCAGCACGCGATAGATTGCGCCAGAGTCCAACAGATGCCATTGCAATGCTTCCGCCATCGCTTTGCACAAGGTGCCTTTTCCTGCACCGCTTGGGCCATCAATGGTAATTACCGGGGCAATTGCCGTCATCTTTATCTCCTTAAACAGGCGTTCTGTTAACGTAAACGCCGCGCATTATACGCGCCAACGCCCACAATCGTTAATATTGTGTGCAAAAACCGGTTGAGTCTGTCACCAGGTGAAGAATAATTGCGCAATTATAGCGGGCCGGGGAGAAACCAGCCCGAAAGATGACAATGTTTTACTTTTTATCTTCAGCGATACGGTCACGCATATGCTGAGCACGATCAGCTGACGCCGGGTGGGAATCCATCAGGGATTTAGCGTGGCCGGCATCCATTGTGGCTAACTTATCGAATGCACTCACTAGCCCCTGCGTGTTGATGCCACGTTTTTTCATCAGGTCATAGGAGAAGTCATCAGCCTCAGATTCCTGACTACGGGAGAACGCCGAGTTGATCACCCCTTCAGCCAAATCGCCTAACTGCGACTGAGAGAGTTGTGAAGCCACGCCACTGGTGGCAGAAATCGCATCACGCGCGGCCAGGGTAGCATAAGCCGTCTGCATTGCTTTACGGGAATGCCCTAAAGAGACGTGACCTAACTCGTGACCTAATACCCCTTCGATTTCATTATCGGTCATCAGATCCATCAAACCGGAATAAACGCGGACACAGCCGTTCGCCATTGCCCACGCATTGACGTCAGAAGTAATGTAGACCTTATAATCGACCGGAGTACCATCAATATTATTTCCCAGAGCTTTGGCAATCTTACCCAGACGCCTGGTGTATTTACTGCTTTTTCCCGCAAGTTGATTCTGGCTATCCATCTGTTTGCAGGCGTTGCTGGACAACGTTTTGACATCGGCATCGGAAAGCGTGGCTGCTTTATAGGCCGACATGCCCGAACTAGCGAGCATGTCACCATTAACGCCATTTTTACATCCCGCCAGCAGCGCTGCGGATACTGCAATAGTAATCAGGAGTGATTTATTTTTCATGCTAATCTTCCGTTGATATTTATAATAAAACGCATATAAATCAAAATATTAAATCATCAACACGTTAGCATTAGCAGTAACAGGAAAAAAGTACAGATACAGACGATATCGCGCCAGCCAGTTGACCGGCGCGAAGAGAGAAATCAGGCAGGGGTACTGATACGCGCCAACTGTTCGAAATAGTCAGGGAAGGTTTTGGCGGTACATTTCGGGTCAAGGATCGTAACCGGCGTATCAGATAACGCCACCAGCGAGAAACACATCGCCATACGGTGATCGTTATAGGTGCTAATGTCGGCAAACTTCAGGTGTGCCGGCGGCGTGATGCGAATAAAATCATGCCCCTCTTCCACTTCCGCGCCGACTTTGCGCAGTTCGGTCGCCATCGCAAACAGACGGTCAGTTTCTTTCACACGCCAGTTATAAATGTTGCGAAGCGTTGTCGTACCTTTGGCAAACAACGCGGCTGTCGCGATAGTCATGGCGGCATCCGGAATATGGTTCATGTCCATATCGATGGCATTCAGTTCGCCACGGGTACAGGCGATAAAGTCGTCACCCCAGGTGACGGTCGCGCCCATTTTCTCCAGCACATCGGCAAAACGGATATCGCCCTGCATGCTGTTGCGGCCAATCCCGGTCACTTTGACCGTTCCACCTTTAATGGCGCCTGCCGCGAGGAAATAGGAGGCCGATGAAGCATCCCCTTCAACCAGATAATGACCTGGAGAGTGGTACTGCTGACCGCCTTTGATCACAAAGCGCTGATAGCTCTGGTTCTCTATTTCAACACCAAAGGTTTTCATCAGGTTCAGCGTGATATCAATATACGGTTTCGACACCAGATCGCCTTTGATACTTATCACCGTATCCTGGGGTGCCAGAGGCGCGGTCATCAGCAGCGCAGTGAGAAACTGGCTGGAGACGCTGCCGTCAACCTCAACCTGTCCGCCGGTAAATCCGCCACGCAGTCGAAGCGGCGGATAGTTTTCCTGCTCCAGATACTCAATGTTCGCCCCGCCCTGACGCAGCGCATCCACCAGATGACCAATCGGGCGCTCTTTCATACGCGGTTCACCGGTCAGCACAATATCGTTTGCGCCAAGGCACAGTGCGGCGGCCAGCGGTCGCATTGCCGTTCCGGCATTGCCCAGAAACAGCTCTAATGCGCCTTCGGCGTGCAGCGGGCCTGCGTTACCCGTGATTTCACAGCGGGTGCGATCCGCAGAAAGTGTGTAATCAATCCCCAACGCACTCAGGGCATTGAGCATATGGCGAACGTCATCGCTGTCTAACAGGTTGGTCAGCTCTGTGGTGCCATGAGCTAACGCCGCCAGTAACAGCGCGCGGTTTGATACGCTCTTCGAGCCTGGCAGATTAATCGTGCCATCGACCCGTGCGATGGGTTGTAACGTCAGGGATTCCATGAAACTCAACTCTCAAAAGACAGAAATAAAAACCCCACAGACAAGGCTGTGGGGATGAAAAGAGACACCTGATTAGCCGCGACGGCGCTCGAAATCAGTCATGAAATCGGCAAGGGCTTTTACCCCTTCCAGCGGCATCGCGTTATAGATGGAGGCACGCATTCCGCCGACAACGCGGTGGCCTTTCAGCGCGTGCAGGCCCGCAGCAAAAGACTCTTCCAGGAAGAGCTTATCCAGCGCGCTGTCAGCTAACTGGAACGGCACGTTCATACGTGAACGGTTCGCTTTCGCGACATCGTTACGATAGAAGTCACTGTTATCAATCACACCGTACAGCAGTTCTGCTTTTTGCTGATTGATTTTATCCATCGCCGCCACGCCACCATTGGCTTTCAGCCATTTGAACACCAGGCCGGAAAGATACCAGGCGAAGGTCGGCGGCGTATTGAACATCGAGTCATTGTCGTTCAGAACGGAATAATCGAGGATCGACGGACACGCCACATTCGCTTTACCCAGTAAATCTTCGCGTACGATGACGATAGTCAAACCCGCCGGGCCAATGTTCTTCTGTGCGCCCGCATAAATGATGCCATAGCGGGAAACATCCAGCGGTCCGGAGAGAATGGTTGAGGAGAAATCAGCGGTCACCACCACATCGGAACCAAAATTGGGCGTTTCGTTAATTGCGATGCCATCGATGGTTTCGTTCGGGCAGTAATGCAGATACGCTGCATCAGCAGAAGGCTGCCACTCACTCATCGGCTTCACGCCGCGCAGGCCATCGACCGAAACTTTGGCGTCAATCACATTCGGCGTGCAGTATTTTTTCGCTTCTTTGACGGCGCTGGCTGCCCAGTAGCCTGCATCAACGTAGTCTGCCGTGGTTTTGTCGCCCAGAATGTTCAGCGGAATGGCAGAAAACTGGCCGCGACCACCGCCGTGACAAAACAGCACTTTGTAGTTGGAGGGGATATTCAACAGATCGCGAAAATCCTGCTCCGCTTCTTGCGCGACCTGGATGAATTCTTTGCCGCGGTGGCTCACTTCCATGACGGACGTACCAAGACCGTTCCAGTCACAAAGATCCTTTTGAGCCAGTTTAAGCACGTCTGCCGGTAACATTGCCGGACCTGAACTAAAATTGAAGACCTGAGCCATTTCCCCTCACCACGTTGCGTTGTTATTAACCCAATCTCTTTTCGTACATGAACAGAGATTGGGTATAAGTTATTCCTGTGGATATCGGTTTTATCATTCAGTGACACGCGCCGCAATGGCTAAAACAAACTCGAGTAAAAATGAGTGTTCGCTCACACAACAGAATCTTCGGGATTGACGATAAAAGACCGATATTTTTGCTGTCAGACGACCCGTTTTGCCCGACTGGCCTTCGACCATTCTGGATTTTTACACCGCGGGCACGCCTGACGATCGCCGGCTTTCATTGTGATCACTTCACTGCATCGCACACAGGAATACTCTCCCGCTTCAGGAACGACTTTATAACGTTGCGTACAATACTTCGGCAAAATGCTTAAGCCAGGCTTTACCTCACTGTCTTCAAAGAAATAAACGCTGATCTGACCATTCGTTTCAAGGATCGCCAGGCGCACCTGTCCCAGTTGCTCAACGCCATTCAGTCGCAGCTCCATGAAAAACTCGAACTCGGTCATATTTGACTGGTTCAGTTTTTCCCACGCCAGCTCGCCATCTTCAATAATCACGACGGGCTTACCTTCCAGTAAATCTTCCAGTTTTTCACTGCGCGCCATCAGCCACATCACCAGACGGTACAGCAGCGCGAGGGTAATGAAGACCACCAGTACTGGCAACATCGGGACATCATCATAAAAGGCCACGTCACCCGCCGCCGACCCCAGCGTTAAAATAATCAGCACTTCGAAGAGCGACATCTGTCGCACGCCGCGTCGTCCTGTGAGTTTGAGAAACAGATAGACCAGTACGAAGGTATACAGACTGCGTAAAGCCACTTCACCGAGGAATTCCATCGGCACTTTATCGAGTGCCATCCGTTGTAAATCAAACGCTTTCATTTTTATGCTCTTATGGTGGATCACTGCCTACAAGCATAGCCAAAACTTTTATTTGCGCCGCGTCAGTGGCGGCG
>NZ_JBFWLF010000270.1:0-6199 GCF_050252275.1 Citrobacter sp.
GGTTTTCGGCTTCAGAAATTCGCCGTAAGCGCGACCAATCCGCCACGCAATCTCTTCGTTCAGCTCTTCGCCCAGCCTGCCGCGAATATCGTAGGCTTTGAAACAGGTTAATTTTGTCATGTTTTTACCCTTATTCAGGCAACAGTTGTCCCTCTCCGGACTGGAGATATTTTTTGTAAAGTACATAACCATTAGATTTCGCGTTGCAGGAAGGCGGCGACTGCGCGTATCCCCGGGAGCTTAGTCAACGAAGTGACCGGGGTGCGTAAAGGAAGCCAACGCATCTGCGGCGCGAAAGATGATGGTTAGGGCGTCACACCCGGCCGTAGCGATCCTCAAACCGCACCACATCATCCTCTTCGAGGTAAGAACCCGAGCGCACTTCAATCAGATCGAGTGGAATTTTCCCTGGGTTTTCCAGACAGTGGGTGGCTCCCAGCGGAATGTAGACAGACTCGTTTTCACCGAGCAGTTTGATCTCACCGTCAATGGTGACTTTCGCAGTACCCGCCACCACCACCCAGTGTTCGGCGCGGTGGTGGTGCATCTGTACCGACAGCCCTTCCCCTGGTTTCACGGTGATGCGTTTGACCTGATAGCGGTCACCGGCGTCGATGGAATCATATTTCCCCCACGGACGGTACACTTCGCGGTGAATATGGTGTTCGTGGCGGCCATCGGCTTTGATTTGTTCAACCACTTTTTTGACGTCCTGCACCGCGTTACGGTCGGCAATCAGCACCGCGTCTTTGGTCTGCACCACCACCAGGTCTTTCACGCCGACGGTGGTCACCAGTCCCGATTCGGCATAGACGTAGCTGTTTTCGGTTTTATGGCTGATGACGTCGCCGTGATGGACGTTTCCCTCAGCGGTATGGGCGCTGATTTCCCACAGCGAGGACCAGGAGCCGACATCGCTCCAGCCCGCATCCATCGGCATCACCACCGCATCCGCCGTGCGTTCCATTACTGCGTAATCGACAGATTCTTCCGGACACGCCAGGAACGATGCTTCATCCACGCGGATGAAATCGAGATCCGGATCGACCACGCTCATCGCGTTTTCGCAGGCTTCCAGGATATCGGGACGGTATTTTTTCAGCTCTTCCAGATAGCGTCCGGCACGGAACAGGAACATCCCGCTGTTCCAGTAATAATCACCGCTGGCGACATAGGCCTGCGCTGTTTCCAGACTCGGTTTTTCCACAAACTGCGCAACGTCAAACGCCACGGCATCGTTAACGCCGGGGGTGACATCGCCGCGACGGATATAGCCGTAGCCCGTTTCCGGCAGATCCGGAACGATACCAAACGTGACCAGCTTTCCGGCTTCGGCGTACGGCATTGCGTTGCGCACCGCGTCGCGAAAGGCCTCTTCGTTGGCAATCACGTGATCTGCCGCCAACACCAGCATCAGCGGGTCGCAGTCCGGACTGTGACGTTTTGCCGCCAGCGCCGCTAATGCAATGGCCGGCGCGGTATTACGTCCCGCCGGTTCAAGAATAATGTTCTCCGTCAGTTTATTAAGCTGACGCAACTGCTCCGCGACGATAAAACGATGCTGCTCGTTGCAGATCACCACCGGACTTTCGCACTCCACGCCGTTAAGACGACAAATGGTCGTTTGCAGCATGGTGAGATCGCCTTTCAGGCACAGGAACTGCTTAGGATAAAGTACACGGGAAAGCGGCCATAAGCGGCTACCGGAGCCACCGGCCATCACAACCGGATAGAGTGTTGTCTGACTCATAATTTAATCCCGAATATCATTCATAAATTGACGTAGCACATTCTCTTTATCGAGCGTGCGTTCGGCATATTCACGTGCCACCGTGTTGTTTTTTGGCATGGTGAGCGCCATCGTTATCCCTGCCACCAGCGCATCGACCGATTCCGGCTCAACGCACACCGCAATGCCTGCATAGCGGTCGCAAAGCTGGCCGAGTTCCGTCTCAGGTTCTGCGGTAATCACCGCATTGCCGCCCACCGCCAGAATATTGGTCAGCTTGGAGGGCAGAACGGCATCCGCCGCCCCGCGTTTTTGCACCACCAGGTGGCAATCGCCCATCTTCAATAGCGCAGGCAGCGCCTCGTAAGGCTGCAACGGGAAAAACAGAACGTTGTGCAGACCGCGCTCGCGGGCCATTTTCTCCAGACGCGCTTTGCCGCCGCCCTGCCCGACGATAGCGAAAACCAGCGGCTGCTCATGCAGTTGTTCCGCCGCCGCAATCACGTTTTCCAGCCCTTGCTTCTCGCCGATATTGCCGGAGTAAAGAATGATTTTTTTGTCATCCGGCAAACCAAGCTGTTGGCGGAGGCTGATAACCTCGTCATCGTTAACATTCTGAAAACGGGCGACTTCTGACCAGTTAGGGAAGAAGATCACTTTCTCTGCCGCCACCCCTTTCGCCTGGGCTTTATTCATCATTGAGCGGGAGATGGTGGAGACATTGTCGACGTTATGCAGACCGCTACGTTCGAAAGCGGTCGCCAGCTGCGCCACTTTGCCGGTTTTACCGTTGCCTGCCAGACCGAGCCCCAGCATCGCATCGACTTCATAATCCTGAATGTGCAGCAACGTGCGGGCGCCTGAGAGTTTCGCCAGCAGCCGCATTCCCGGCGTGCAAAACAGCGTGGGCACCACGCCAATAATGCGATCCGGCTTCCAGCGACGCTGCGCTATCAGCGGGAAAAAGCTGCTGAGGGCGAAGCTGCCCAGATGCAGTAATCGTTTCAGTGTTGACGGCTGCTTTGGCACATACAGTGGGCAGCGCCAGACAGTGGCATCACCCTCTTCCCGGCGATAGCGCCAGGCTGAATAGCGCTCGCCCACTTTCCACTGCGGGTAATATGGCGGCGCGGTGATAACCCGCACGTCATGGCCTTCGCGCGCCATCCACTCCACCATTTCACCGGTGTATTTACCGATGCCGGTTAACTCCGGTGAGTAGTTGATGCCATACACAAGGATCCTCATAATCCCAGCGCCTTAGCCTGACATTCCGGCAAAAAATACGCCCGACTGTTGTCATGGACGTTGTCGCTAGCCAGCAACGCCGCGGGCGTCAGCCAGCAGTAAGCGCCGTGCTGCGCGTCAGGCAGAGGCAAACCATGCGCCTGCACCCGCAGACGGAAACCGAGCACGATGTAATGCGTTGAGAAGTCTTCACCGGAAAAGTTGTCGTCATAGAAATGCTGCCAGACGCCATAAAACTCCCCGGCAGACAGCGGCAAACGTAGCCCCAATTCGGCTTCGGTCAGGCGTTCGAAGGCCGCACTCAGCGGCTCATCTTTTTGCACCCGGCCACCGGGCACGAACCAGAAGCCCTGCGCCGGTCGGTTCAGTCGTTTACCCAGCAGAAATTCCCCCTGCGCGTTTTCCACGATCAAATCGAGGGAAACAAGCGGCGTGGAACGCACGACGGTGGCAAAATCTTCCTGACGTAAAAACATGTTTACCCCCGGAACCGATGCTGATTCTCAAGGAACCACTGATATGTGCTGGCAAGGCCCGCTTCCAGTGAGATCTCGTGATACCAGCCCAGCTGATGCAAACGGGTCACATCCAGCAGTTTTCGTGGCGTACCGTCCGGCTTCGTCGCGTCAAACACCACGCGGCCCTTGTAGCCCACAACCTGAGCGATGGTCTGCGCCAGTTCGCGAATGGTGCAATCCACGCCCGTACCGACGTTAATGTGCGACAGCATCGGCTGGGTGTTCTCCTGCCAGACTTCGCTGTCCAGTTCCATCACGTGGATGCTGGCGGCGGCCATATCATCGACGTGCAGAAACTCACGCATCGGCGTCCCGCTGCCCCACACCACCACGTCCGCCGCATTCTGCATGGTCGCTTCGTGGAAACGACGCAGCAACGCCGGGATCACGTGCGAATTGCTCGGATGGAAGTTGTCATGTGGACCATACAGGTTGGTCGGCATCACGGAACGATAGTCGCGCCCGTACTGGCGGTTGTATGACTCGCACAGTTTGATACCGGCAATCTTGGCAATGGCATACGGCTCGTTGGTTGGTTCCAGCGTGCCCTGCAACAGTTCACTCTCCGCCATCGGCTGTTTTGCCAGTTTGGGATAGATACAGGACGAACCGAGGAACAGCAGCTTATTCACGTTATGCAGATGTGCGGCGTGAATGATGTTGCTTTCCATCATCATATTTTCAAAGATGAAATCGGCCGGATACGTGTTATTGGCAACAATACCGCCCACCTTCGCCGCCGCCAGATAAACCTGATCGATACGCTCAGTGGCAAAGAAATCCAGCACTGCCTTGCTGTCCAGCAGGTTCAGCTCATCGCGGGTGCGCAGCACCAGCTCCACATCACCACGCTGCGCAAGCTGGCGGGCAATCGCGGAACCCACCATTCCGCGATGACCAGCGATAAAAATACGTTGTTTGCTCATTCTCAGGACTCCAGCGCGATGGCAACCTCGTAGCCATGAGATTTCAGCAGGGAGTGTTTCTTCGCCGCTTCCAGATCTTTAGCGACCATCTCGGAGACCATTTCCTGCAACGTAATTTCCGGTTTCCAGCCCAGCTTCTCATGCGCTTTGCTCGGGTCACCCAGCAGGGTTTCCACTTCTGCCGGACGGAAGTAGCGCGGATCAACGGCCACAATCACATCACCCGGTTTCACGCCTGGCGCGTCATGACCGGTGACAGAAACCACAATCCCTTTCTCTTCCACGCCTTCGCCTTCAAAGCGCAGTTTGATCCCCAGCTGGGCCGCCGCCATTTCGACGAACTGACGCACGGAATACTGCACACCGGTCGCGATCACGAAGTCTTCCGGCTGTTCCTGTTGCAGCATCATCCACTGCATTTTGACGTAGTCTTTCGCATGGCCCCAGTCACGCAGGGAATCCATGTTGCCGAGATACAGGCAGGACTCCAGCCCCTGAGCGATGTTAGCAATCGCGCGGGTGATTTTACGGGTGACGAAGGTTTCGCCACGACGCGGCGATTCATGGTTAAACAGGATGCCGTTACAGGCGTAGATACCATAGGATTCACGGTAGTTGACGGTGATCCAGTAGGCGTAAAGTTTGGCGACCGCATACGGCGAGCGCGGGTAGAATGGCGTGGTCTCTTTTTGCGGGATTTCCTGCACCAGACCGTACAGCTCAGAGGTCGATGCCTGATAGAAACGGGTTTTCTTTTCCAGACCGAGGAAGCGGATGGCTTCCAGCAGACGCAGCGTTCCCATCGCATCCACATCGGCGGTGTATTCCGGCGATTCGAAGGAAACCGCAACGTGGCTCATCGCACCCAGGTTGTAGACTTCATCCGGCTGCACTTCCTGCAGAATACGCGTCAGGTTGGAGGAGTCCGTCAGATCACCGTAGTGCAGATGGAATTTCGGGTTGCTCGCATGGGGATCCTGATAGATGTGATCCACGCGCTCGGTGTTAAATGAAGACGCACGACGCTTAATACCGTGAACTTCATAACCTTTTTCCAGCAGAAGTTCTGCCAGGTAAGAACCATCCTGCCCGGTAACGCCGGTAATGAGAGCGACTTTAGACATTTTATTACCTCTTAATTATCCCTTAAATCGTTCGGGTTATAGCAAGGCGGTGACGCCGCTTATCCAGGAGCTTACAGAAGTAAGTGACCGGATAATCAAGGAATGCCAACACCGCTACAACCCGAAACATGACGGGGAAACTGATTACTTTTCAACGCGTTCGCGTATCACAACTGCGGGATTGCCACGGCAAATCATATTTGCCGGTAGCGATTTAAAAACACTACTGCGCGCACCGACGACAGTGCCATCGCCTATCGTTACGCCTGGCGCCACAAACACATCCGTTGCCAGCCAGCATTTATCGCCAATCACAATCGGGGTGGCGTTAATATCAAAATGCGCGCTGGTATGATCGTGACTGCCGGTACACAAATAGCTTTTCTGCGAAACCACCGCATGGGCACCAATCGTAATATCGCCGAGCGTATATAAATTGACGTCATCCCCTACCCAGGCATAATCACCAATGGTTAATTTCCACGGATAGGTAATTTTCACCGACGGTCGAATGACTACGTTTTTTCCTATTTTCGCGCCAAACAGACGGAGCAAAAAAGCGCGCCAGCGATATAACACCTGCGGTGACCAGGAAAATAATGTTGCCTGTACGGCCCACCACAATTGCACTTTAATTACATTTCCGCCACGAAA
>NZ_JBFWLF010000271.1:0-6187 GCF_050252275.1 Citrobacter sp.
TCTTCTGCCACGGTGATTTCCACATGATCGATCGTGCGGTTATCCCAGTTATTCACAAACAGGGAGTTGGCAAAACGCAGCGCCAGCAGGTTCAGAACGGTCTCTTTTCCCAGATAGTGGTCGATGCGGTAAACCTGGCACTCTTCAAAATATTCGCCAACCTGATCGTTGATCTCGCGAGATGTCGCCAGTGAGGTACCCAACGGTTTTTCCATCACCACGCGTGCCGGTTTGGCATTCAGTTTCGCTTCGCCCAGTCCCTTACAGATTGCGCCAAACGTGCTTGGCGGCATGGCGAAGTAGTTGATCGTGGTGCGGTTTTTCTGATCGAGCATCGCCCCAAGACGAGTAAACGCCGCGGTATCGTTCACATCCAGATTGCAGAAATCCAGGCGAGCGCTCAGGGTGTCCCACAATCCTTCATCAATCTTTTCTTTCATGAAGGTTTCGAGCGCTTCGCGCACCACCTTCGTGTAGGCATCTTTATCCCAGTCGGCACGGCCTACCCCGATAATGCGGGTTTCAGGGTTGAGCTGACCGGCTTTTTCAAGTTGATACAGGGAAGGCAGCAATTTACGACGCGCAAGGTCGCCTTTCGCGCCGAAAATGACCAGGTCACATGCCTGGGCTGTTTGCGTTACCGCCATGTCATTCTCCTTAGTTAGCTATCCTGGTACTTTGCCAGGCATTACTTGTAATTTTATTACAGTGCACTGTACTGCTTTTACGTGATTCCGGAAACCGTAAACGCTTAACCCACTGTGCGGTTGGCGCTTAACGGCGCAAATTGGTCAAAATTGTCGTTGGTTTGCGACGCATAACGGTGAGTCAAAACACGATGTTGATCATGTTATGAAAAAAAACAACAACTCTGCTGACCATTTTGCCCCCTTCTCTGATTAGCAGGGGTACTATCTACCAAAATTGCCTCTCGATTTCTTGTATCACTGAAATCGTTATTTCCTTGAGTCTACATCATGAATATGCTGGAAAAGATCCAGTCTCAACTGGAACATTTGAGCAAATCTGAACGCAAAGTCGCCGATGTCATCATCGCCTCACCCGAGCGGACCATCCATTGCAGTATTGCCACGCTTGCGCAGGAAGCCAACGTCAGTGAACCGACGGTGAACCGTTTTTGTCGCAGCATGGAAACCCGGGGCTTCCCCGATTTTAAACTGCATCTGGCACAAAGTCTGGCAAATGGTACCCCTTATGTTAATCGTAATGTGGATGAAGATGACAGTGTCGAATCCTATACGGGCAAGATTTTCGAATCCGCGATGGCCAGTCTTGACCACGTTCGCCAGTCGCTGGACAAATCGGCGATCAACCGCGCGGTGGATTTACTGACGCAGGCCAAGAAAATCGCTTTCTTTGGCCTGGGGTCGTCCGCCGCCGTCGCCCATGATGCCATGAACAAGTTTTTCCGTTTCAACGTTCCCGTTATCTACTCCGACGACGTCGTTTTGCAACGGATGAGCTGTATGAATTGTAGTGACGATGACGTGGTCGTGCTGATTTCGCATACCGGTCGCACCAAGAGTCTGGTCGAACTGGCGCAGCTTGCGCGCGAAAACGATGCCATGGTGATCGCGTTAACCTCCGCTGATACGCCGCTGGCGCGTGAAGCCACGCTGGCAATTACGCTCGATGTACCGGAAGATACTGACATTTATATGCCCATGGTCTCTCGACTTGCGCAGTTGACCGTGATAGATGTGCTGGCTACGGGATTTACTTTGCGCCGTGGGGCAAAATTCAGAGATAACTTGAAGCGTGTCAAAGAAGCGCTCAAGGAATCGCGTTTTGATAAAGAACTGCTCATCAAGAGTAATGACCGCTAATAGCAATAATAAGTACGACTAAAATTCGTCATCCGGTTTTGTTCGCTATGCTATGTAGACCCTACGTAATTCGAGTTGTGGAAAGGCGGCAACGCAGCGAATCTTCAGGAGCTTACTGAAATCAGTGACTGGGGTGAGCAAGGAGGCCAACGCACAGGCAACCAGAAGTATGACGGGGGTCAGGTTTTTCAGAACTGCCGGATCAATTTTCACGCAACACCTAGTTGTTTCAGTCAACGGAGTATTAAATGTCCAGAAGGCTTCGCAGAACCAAAATCGTTACGACATTAGGCCCGGCTACCGACCGCGATAACAATCTTGAAAAGATTATCGCTGCTGGTGCTAACGTCGTGCGGATGAATTTCTCTCACGGTTCGCCAGAAGATCATAAAATGCGCGCGGATAAAGTTCGTGAGATCGCTGCCAGATTGGGACGCCACGTAGGCATTCTGGGTGATCTCCAGGGGCCAAAAATTCGCGTCTCTACCTTTAAAGAAGGCAAAGTATTCCTCAACATCGGTGACAAATTTCTCCTGGATGCCAACCTGGGTAAAGGTGAAGGCGACAAGGAAAAAGTCGGCATTGACTACAAAGGTCTGCCGGCAGACGTGGTACCTGGCGACATTCTGCTGCTTGACGATGGCCGCGTGCAGTTAAAAGTGTTGGAAGTTCAGGGTATGAAAGTGTTCACGGAAGTGACCGTGGGCGGCCCGCTCTCCAACAACAAAGGCATCAACAAGCTGGGCGGCGGTCTCTCCGCAGAAGCCCTGACCGAAAAAGACAAAGCCGATATCGTGACCGCCGCTCAGATTGGCGTTGACTATCTGGCTGTCTCCTTCCCGCGTTGCGGCGAAGATCTGAACTACGCTCGCCGCCTGGCGCGTGATGCGGGCTGCGATGCCAAGATTGTGGCCAAAGTTGAGCGTGCCGAAGCGGTCTGCGACCAGAATGCGATGGATGACATCATTCTGGCTTCTGACGTGGTGATGGTCGCTCGTGGCGACCTTGGCGTTGAGATTGGCGATCCGGAACTGGTCGGCATCCAGAAGACGTTGATTCGTCGCGCACGTAAGTTGAACCGCGCGGTGATTACCGCGACCCAGATGATGGAGTCGATGATCACCAACCCAATGCCAACCCGTGCCGAAGTGATGGACGTCGCGAACGCCGTGCTGGATGGTACCGATGCGGTCATGCTGTCAGCCGAAACGGCGGCAGGCCAGTACCCGGCGGAAACCGTCGCGGCGATGGCGCGCGTCTGCCTGGGTGCAGAAAAAATCCCCAGCATCAATGTCTCCAAACACCGTCTGGACGTACAGTTCGACAATGTTGAAGAAGCGATTGCGATGTCCGCTATGTACGCAGCAAACCACCTGAAGGGGGTGACCGCGATCATTACCATGACGGAATCCGGTCGTACCGCGCTGATGACTTCTCGCATCAGCTCCGGCCTGCCGATTTTCGCCATGTCCCGACATGAGCGTACGCTGAACCTGACGTCGCTGTACCGTGGCGTCACGCCGGTGCATTTCGACAGCGCGGCAGAAGGCGTTGTCGCAGCAAGCGAAGCGGTGAATCTGCTGCGTGACAAAGGCTACCTGGTGTCCGGCGATCTGGTGATCGTGACGCAGGGCGACGTGATGAGCACCATTGGCTCAACCAATACCACGCGTATTCTGACCGTCGAGTAATCGACGGCTGATACAAAGAGGCCTCTCATGTGAGAGGCCTTTTTTTATTTGAGGGGGTAGAGATCTTTGCGCTTATACGGCTGGATCTCGCCCGGTTTGCGGGTCTTCAGCAGTTTCAGGATCCAGGTATATTGCTCGGGATGCGGGCCAACAAAAATTTCCACCTCTTCATTCATTCGACGGGCAATAGTGTTGTCATCAGCGGTCAGAAGATCGTCCATGGGCGGGCGCACCTGAATCGTCAACCGGTGGGTATCGCCGTTGTATACCGGGAACAGCGGAATGACGCGCGCCCGACACACTTTCATCAGTCGACCAATGGCCGGCAACGTCGCTTTATAGGTGGCAAAGAAATCGACAAACTCACTGTGTTCAGGACCATGATCCTGATCGGGCAGATAATATCCCCAGTACCCCTGACGGACAGACTGAATGAACGGCTTGATGCCGTCATTACGCGCATGCAGGCGACCACCAAAGCGGCGGCGCACCGTGTTCCAGACGTAATCAAACACCGGGTTTCCCTGATTATGGAACATTGCCGCCATCTTCTGGCCCTGAGACGCCATTAACATTGCCGGAATATCCACACCCCAGCCATGCGGCACCAGGAAGATCACCTTTTCGTTGTTGCGGTGCATCTCCTCGATGATCTCAAGCCCTTCCCAGTCAACGCGCGACTGAATTTTTTCCGGACCGCGAATCGCCAGTTCCGCCATCATCGCCATGGCCTGCGGCGCAGTTGAAAACATCTCATCGACGATAGCCTCGCGCTCAGCTTCGCTACGTTCCGGAAAGCACAATGACAGGTTAATCAACGCCCGGCGACGCGAGCTTTTACCCAGACGCCCGGCGAAACGACCCAGTTTTGCCAGCAGCGGGTCGCGAAAGGATGCAGGCGTTAAGGCGATACCCGCCATCGCCGCGACGCCCAGCCATGCGCCCCAGTAACGCGGATGGCGAAAAGATTTCTCAAACTCAGGGATGTACTCACTATTATTTTTTTTTGTTTCCATGCTTATCCAGTGCCTGATGACGCGAAAAGTAAATCTGATGATAGTGTAGCGGCGCACCCTGCCGCGCACAAAATAAAAAAGCCGGCACACGCGCTGCGTACCGGCTTTGAAGTCATGAGTGATTAATCGAAGCGTAACTGCGGCAGAACCTCTTTGACCTGCGCCAGGTAATCGGTACGATCTTTACCGGTCAGCCCTTCGGTACGCGGCAGTTTCGCCGTCAGCGGGTTAACCGCCTGCTGGTTAATCCAGACTTCATAGTGAAGATGCGGGCCAGTAGAACGTCCGGTGTTACCGGAGAGTGCGATACGATCGCCACGTTTAACCTTTTGTCCCGGTTTCACCAGCAGTTTACGCAGGTGCATATAGCGCGTGGTATAGGTACGACCGTGACGCACCGCCACATAATAGCCAGCCGCACCGCTGCGTTTCGCCACGACGACTTCACCGTCACCCACGGACAGCACCGGCGTCCCCTGCGGCATCGCGAAGTCCACGCCTCTGTGTGGCGCGACACGTCCGGTAACCGGGTTGGTTCGACGCGGGTTGAAGTTAGACGAAATGCGGAACTGTTTCGCCGTCGGGAAACGCAGGAAGCCTTTCGCCAGCCCGGTACCATTGCGGTCGTAGAACTTTCCGTCTTCGGCACGGATAGCGTAATAATCTTTACCTTCTGAACGCAAACGCACGCCCAACAACTGGCTCTGCTCACGCTTGCCGTCCAGCATTTCACGAGACATCAGCACAGAGAACTCATCGCCTTTTTTCAGTTTGCGGAAGTCCATCTGCCACTGCATCGCTTTGATCACCGCGCTAATTTCAGCGCTGGTCAGCCCGGCAGCTTTCGCACTGGCGACGAAGCTGTTGCCAACGGT
The DNA here is from genome assembly GCF_050252275.1 of Citrobacter sp. Lineage (NCBI taxonomy): Bacteria > Pseudomonadati > Pseudomonadota > Gammaproteobacteria > Enterobacterales > Enterobacteriaceae > Citrobacter > Citrobacter sp. The sequence goes on from NZ_JBFWLF010000271.1 coordinate 5,430, forward strand.
GCCTTTCATCAGGCTGTTTACCCAATCGCCCTGCTGCGTTTCCGCGCTCATTTTAAAGCCGTTCGCCGCAGTACGGTCATAGGTACGGGTTTCGCGACGCGACATTTCCCACGTCAGACGCTGTAAATCGCCGTCCGCGGTCAGCGTCCAGGAGAGCTGTTGACCAATCTTCAGATTACGCAGCTCTTTATCGGACGCGGCAAGCTGGGCGATATCACCCATATCAATGCCGTACTGATTCAGAATGCTGCTGAGGGTATCGCCCGTCGAAACGACATATTCATGAACGCCCGCTTCTCCCGAGGTTTTGTCGTCCAGCTCATCCTGAGGAATGGCTTCATCTTCCTGTGCCGCCTGATCGATAGGCTCGCTGGCCTCCGGGAGCAGTGAACGAATTTCGCTCTTCTCCAGTTCGATCGTTTTAACAATGGGGGCAGATTCCGGGTGATAAACGTAAGGCCGCCAGACAGCAACGGCCAGTGTCAGAACAGTAAGCGACCCCAGCATAACGCGATGGGGTCTGGGCAGATTATTAAATGCCAGGGCGACAGAGCGGGCTATCTGTTGCACGTATTCACTTCCTCATTAATCTCCTTTCAGGCAGCTCGCATACTGGTTCGCTAGTTGGTTCAAGAACGCTGAATAGCTCGTTTTACCCAGTTTGATGTTTGTCCCGAGGGGATCCAACGTTCCCATTCGAACGGATGTCCCTCTCGCAACGGCTTCAACGACCGCTGGCCTGAACTGTGGCTCAGCAA
>NZ_JBFWLF010000272.1:0-6135 GCF_050252275.1 Citrobacter sp.
ATAACGGCGAGACCGTACTTCGTGATGCGTCCGGAGAGAAACGGATCAAAGGGGAGAAGGACAGCCGGATGTTGTTCAATGTCGGCATGAACGCGCAGATAAAGGACAACATGCGCTTCGGGCTGGAGTTTGAGAAATCCGCCTTTGGTAAATACAACGTGGATAACGCGATAAACGCGAATTTCCGTTATATGTTCTGACAGATATTAGTGGAGAGTGTCATGAGACACTCTCCACTAAAGTCGGAAGTCTTCGATGAGGTCTCCAGATTATCAATCATAGAGATATCCCTTTGTTGATTTTTCATTTTTTGTTGCCTGGATTTCACCGGCGAGCGCATTTATGCCGATTTTGATTATTTCCTTTATTCGGAAAATTAATCGTTTTCACAATGAGGGGACAAACGTAATGCTCCCCTCGGGTTCTCCTTATGAGAAACGGATTAACCCGCACCGATATTTCTACTGATTTTCAAACTCAGAATTTTCGCGCGCGCGTCGCTGTATTAATCCCCTGCCTGGTCATATAGTGCCTGCAGTACCTGAATATCAGCTTAAGGAGAAGATGATGAAGCGTATCGATTTGCACATGCATTCGGTATACAGCGACGATGCGGATTTCCCTGTCAGCGATCTGTTGACAATGGCGAAAGCGGCGAACCTGGCGGTGCTGGCGATAACCGATCACAACTCGGCGCGGTCCGTTGAGGAAGCTATTCACTATGGCAATGAAAACGCTGTGAGAGTGATGACGGGCATTGAAATTGACTGCTCGTTTGCGGGTAATAACTATCATCTGCTGGGCTACGGTTTTCGTCGTGATTGTCGGGATTTTGACGTCGTCGAGCAGAATTTCCACCATCTGGAAAGCGTCGCGACCCCGCTGAAACTGGCGAAACTTCGGGCGCTCGGGTTCCAGCTTGACGTCGATCGCCTGTATGCCCTGGCGGGCGATCGCGTTCCGCAGGAAGAGCAGATGGCGGAGTTAATTTTAGAGGATGCGCGCAATGCGAATCATGAACTGTTGCTGCCGTACCGGGCAGGGAACTCTCGCAGCGACATGCCGTTGATTAACTTCTTCTGGGATTTTTTTGGCCGCGACAAACCCTGTCATGTGAAGGTTGAACTGCCGCCCATGGCAGAGATGGCGTCGATGATTATTGATAACGGCGGTATTCCGGTGATTGCGCATATCGGCGCCAACGTAAAGGAAAAGCCGTTGTCGGTGATTGAGCAAATGTTGCCGCTCGGCGTACAGGGCGTGGAGGTTTTTTCCAGCTATCATGATGAAGCACTTCGTCGCGAACTTTATCAGTTCACGCTGGATAAAGCGTTGTTGGCGATCAGCGGCAGCGATTTCCACGGTAAAAACAAGCCCAACATCAAGATGGGCAGCAGCCAGCCCTGGGCGGCCGCACTGCCGAAGACGCTGGAAATTCTTGAAAGGGTGACGCTTTATTAACATAGACAAACCCGGCGTAACGCACCGGGTTTAATTTTTTGAGATTGCCCCTGTTATTCTTATTCATGAGCGGAAGCGGCTAATACGTTGCGGCGTCAGGCTGCCAGCTCAGGCATTTTCTCCTTCACAAAGTTTAACACTTTCTCCGCATCCAGCGACGCGTAGGGCAGGCTTTCAATAATGGCGACAGGGCGTGCACTTCCGACAATGTCATAAATGTCATTGAGCTTGTACTGAATATGCGGCGCTATGAGAAAACCGTCGAAAGCGGGCGCCACGCTTTCGAAATTATCCAGCCCCACCGCGCTTATCATGAGAGGATAGCCGCGGCTTTCAGCCAGTACCTGCATCTTTTTGGCAAGAGAATTTGCCGTATTCCCGAACAAACAACCTATCAGAAGCTTTTTCATGTTTTTGACCTCCTGAAAACGGTTCACAGAATAGGGCTGGCTGTGTTCAAAAAATGAGCGCCACATCTTATTTGCATAACAAATATATTCCAGCGTCGGTAGCGCAGACCTCTGGTGCCTCCTGCCGTGAAGACAGGTTGATGACACTTAAGTGGAACTGAGTTCCTGAACACGTCATGAAAAGGTGTGGTACGCACAGCAGTCAATTCGCATCAATGTGACTACACAGGGAGTTGGCGATAGTAAAAGGGACAGATGTCCTTTTTGTTATCGCCGCGCTCACTTTATTGTGCTATCCCATAAAGGGAAAATGGGATTGCGTCGAGGGGAAGATGAAAAATATCAATGACAGTGCCTTAAAAGAGCGGTTTATTTTAACGAACAGGTTATCGGCGATAATTAACCCCTCCCTGTTAGCGACACTGCGTCTGGTCAAAATTGATGCCGGGGAGTATCTGATGACGCAAAACACCTATTTGACGCATCTCTATTTCCTGGTTGACGGTAAACTGCAGGTCGAGCGCCATAATCCAAACGGGACGCACGCGGTTTATTCTTTTGAAACGCCTTTTTCGGTGGTTGGCGAAATGGAACTTTTCTCCATTAAGAAAAGTAAGGCCGTCGGTTCCGTTCAGGCATTAACGGACTCATGGTTACTGACCCTACCGGTCGAGGCCGTAAAAGAACATGCGATGAACGATCCCGCCTTTCTTCTTTTTATGTGCCAGAATTTAAGTCATAAACTACTGCATAATTCACTGATCCATTCCAGTGGCGCGATTTCGGTGGAATCTAAATTGCGTAAATTCTTACTTATTAAAACGCAAAACGAAGGCGCCACAATTCAACTGGAGAAAAGAGAGTCGCTCGCGGCCATGTTGGGTGTTTCTGTCAGGCAACTCAATCGTGCGCTGATAAAACTTGCGCAGCAAGGGATTATTCAACACAAAAATAAAACCCTGAAGGTGATTAATCCTGTTCGCTTATCAGATTTTCCTGCTGACAAATCTGAATAGGTGTGAGTTGGAGCGGGGTAAATAATCCCGGAAGCATGAGATAATGCGCCCGTTGTGAAGGCAGGCTGGAGCGATATTTCAGCCACCAGGTACATTACGATGAGATCAACGGATGAATCTTCTTGAACTGACACTTCTGAGTGGACAATACAACGATCGTGAAACGGGCGGAAAGATCCCGTGGAATGATCCGGATTTCAGCCGCAGGATGCTGGAAAACCATTTGTCGCAGGAACACGACTGGGCCAGTCGTAAACTCTCGGTCATTGAACAACAGGTCGACTGGATCGCCCGCCAGCTTCCCGTGGGCGCAACAATACTTGATTTGGGATGCGGCCCCGGCTTTTACACTCAACGTCTCGCGCAGCGCGGATTTGATTGCACTGGCGTCGATTTTTCTCCGGCCTCTGTGCAGTGGGCGCGAGAACAGGCGCAGAGCACAGCGCTGGATATTGAATATCAGGAACAGGACGTCCGCGACTACCAGCCTGATGGCACGTTTGATTTCATTATGATGACCTTCGGTGAAATCAATGTCTTCAGTTTTGAGGATGCGCAACGGCTGGTGGCGCGTAGTGCAGCCTGGCTGAAGCCGGGGGGCAAGTTGCTGATTGAAGTGCATACGTTTGACGAAGTCAAAAGACAGGGGATGGCTCCCGCGTCCTGGCAGCGGTGTCCAGAGGGGCTGTTTCTCGCCGAACCGCATCTGTTATTGAGCGAAAATCGCTGGAATGAAGAAACGCAAACCAGCACCACGACGTTCTGGGCGCTCAAGGCCGACGCCAGCGTTGTGCATTTTAGCAGCCAGACGCGGGCCTGGCGGGATGACGAGTATTTGCAGTTGCTGGCGCAGTGCGGTTTTCACACGACGACCCGTATTGCCGCTGAAGAGTGGCCGGTCAGTGAAACCTTTGCCGGCAAGCTCTACGCCCTGATGGGACGTCGAGAGACGGTATAAACGACAATTGCTCTGCGCTGCAACCAGAGAAACCCGATGCCCGATGGCTTACGCTGTCGGGCTTTTTCGCTATAACGGGGAACCTTACCTGGCAAGGGCATGATTCATCCTCAGGACTCAGCTATGTCATTCGGGCGACGGCGAAGCGATTGAACCTCCCGTGCAAGTATCTCAGTAAAAAAATGCCCTGGAAGATACAGCTCGATCCTTCGCGCTTCCCGGGACAATGCTTGTAGATAACACCTTGTTTATTAAAAAATTGATAGGCAATTATTTGCAAGCCTTTAAAGTCAATCATTATCCTTGTTTATCAAACAGAAAATCTACAAAACTAGACATCTATCGAGTTTTCATCTTAAAGTCCCGATGTTGGCACTAGACAAAACTGTCTTATGGTTATCAAATGGTTAAATAATATTTCGCTGGATGTGAATGATCGACCAGATAGATGAATGGTCGGCGGGTAATTCAGCGGCTACAAGCAAGACAACACACCATTGCGGGAGAAATTATGCATTCCTCTGTTAATAAAAACGAAAGCCGAACGTTCTTCGGCCATCCCTATCCGCTGGGGTCACTGTTCTTCACGGAGATGTGGGAACGGTTTTCGTTTTATGGCATTCGTCCGTTACTGATTCTGTTCATGGCCGCGACCGTCTACGACGGTGGCATGGGACTGGCGCGGGAAAATGCGTCTGCTATCGTCGGTATTTTTGCCGGCAGTATGTACCTGGCAGCGCTGCCGGGCGGCTGGCTCGCGGATAACTGGCTCGGGCAGCAACGCGCGGTGTGGTACGGCTCGATCCTGATCGCGCTCGGCCATCTGTCGATTGCCCTGTCGGCCTGGATGGGCGACAACCTGTTTTTCATCGGTTTGATGTTTATCGTGCTGGGGTCGGGTCTGTTCAAAACCTGTATCTCGGTCATGGTGGGAACCCTCTATAAGAAAGGCGATGCCCGCCGCGATGGCGGTTTTTCGTTGTTCTACATGGGGATTAACATGGGGTCATTCATTGCCCCGTTGATCTCTGGCTGGTTAATCAAATCTCACGGCTGGCACTGGGGCTTTGGTATCGGTGGGATCGGGATGCTGGTCGCGCTGATTATCTTCCGCGTGTTTGCCGTTCCTTCCATGAAACGCTATGACCGCGAAGTGGGGCTTGATTCGACCTGGAACAGCCCGGTGGTGAAGAGAAACGGCGTGGGACGCTGGTTGCTGGCGCTGGCCGTTGGTGTTGCCATCATTGTGACGCTGATTGCCCAGGGCGTGATTGTCATTAATCCGGTCGCCGTTGCCAGCATGCTGGTCTACGTCATTGCCGCGTCTGTGGCGCTCTACTTTATCTATCTGTTCGTGTTTGCCGGGTTGACCCGCAAAGAGCGCGCCAGACTGTTGGTCTGCTTTATTTTACTGGTTTCTGCGGCCTTTTTCTGGTCGGCGTTTGAGCAGAAACCAACCTCGTTCAACCTGTTCGCGAACGACTACACCAACCGCATGATCGGTGATTTCGAAATTCCAGCCGTCTGGTTCCAGTCGATCAACGCCCTGTTTATCATCCTGCTGGCTCCGGTCTTTAGCTGGGCCTGGCCGGCACTGGCGCGCCGAAATGTGCGCCCGAGCAGTATCACCAAGTTTGTTATCGGTATTCTGTGCGCGGCAGCGGGCTTTGGCCTGATGATGATGGCGGCGCAGAATGTCCTGAGCAACGGTGGAGCAGGCGTATCGCCGTTCTGGCTGGTGGGCAGCATCCTGATGCTGACGCTGGGTGAGCTGTGTCTGAGCCCGATTGGTCTGGCGACCATGACGCTGTTAGCGCCCGAAAGAATGCGGGGTCAGATGATGGGCCTGTGGTTCTGCGCCAGCGCTTTAGGTAACCTGGCGGCGGGTCTGATTGGTGGGCACGTTAAGGCTGACCAACTGGACATGCTGCCTGATCTCTTCGCCCGCTGCTCCATTGCATTGCTGATTTGTGCAGCAGTACTGATTGTGCTGATTGTTCCGGTGCGTCGGATGCTGGAAAACGCGCAAACGAAAACGGAGCAAAAACCGGCGTAAAATGCCTGACCGATAATTAACACTCGCAGATAAAACCGGTGCCTGATGCGCCGGTTTTATTTTTTCTTGCCAGGTAAAATCTTTATTCTGACGAACAAACGCCCGTCTCATAATCGTTAATGCTATTCCCACCAGAACATGCTTCAGGCTGAAAAAACGTCGGCCTGTTGTCGCTATGTTGCCGGAGATGATCGGCGAAATACCGTCACTCTTCCTCACAAAATGAGGTTTCAC
>NZ_JBFWLF010000273.1:0-6134 GCF_050252275.1 Citrobacter sp.
CTGAATGCTGTTGAGCAGCACTTCACCGTTAAGCTCACTGCCATGATGGGCGGCGACGTTCATGATGATTACCGCTTCTTTACGCTGAGGCTTTTCCGGGGCTGGCGCTTCTTCAACGACGGGCTCAGGCTGTGGCTCGACCACGGGTTCTGCGGGCTGGAAAGCCTGTGGCGACGGCTGCGGTGCAGTCGGCTGAACGGGCTGAACCTGCGGCGCGACAGGCTGTTGTTGAACCGGCTGCGGCTGATGCACAGGTTGCTGTGGCGCAGGCTGATGCACCGGCTGCGGCTGAGCGGATTGCTGCGGCGCAGGCTGTGGCTGGTGTACCGGCTGCTGCGGCGGACGCTGGGCATGCTGCGGCTGTACCGGCACTTCAGACGATGGCTGAACCGGCTGACGCGGTTGTGCCGACGCATAAGGCGGCTGGTACTGGTGTTGCGGCGACTGGCGAGGAGCTTCATGCTCCTGCGGGTTGCCAGGGGCATGATTCACGCGGTGAACACGAACTTCACCCACGCCTTCGTCTGCTTCGACATCATCGTCATACGAGTCGTCGTCGCGTTTTGATTTCATGCGTTTCAGTGGACGATCGCGGAACATAGAAGATCGTTCTTTACGGCTGGTCCAGAAACCATGTACCAGTAAAGCGATTATGGCGATCGCGCCAACAATGATTAATATCAGACGCAAATCCTGCATCATTATATTCTCTGTTGTTCTAACACCTTGCCACCACGGCAAACATTTACTCACTAAGAGTATTTGCCGATTACGTCAAGTGCAAGTGTACTCTTAGCTTTCACAGCATAAAGATGAACGAAATCGTGCTTTTTGCTGTTTTTTCGAACATTTCCGAACTGTTCTGTGTGCGATAACCCGGTAAGATACCCGTGTTCGCTTAGGACTTATACGAAAAGGAGCATGTCCTGACTATGGTGTCATCATCTGTCACTGCGCCACGCAGCGGTTTTTACTACTTTGCTCAGGGATGGAAACTGGTTTCGCAACCAGGGATCCGTCGCTATGTCATTTTACCGCTACTGGTCAACATCCTGCTAATGGGCAGTGCGTTCTGGTGGCTGTTCACACAGCTGGATGTCTGGATCCCGTCGCTTATGAATCACGTCCCGGACTGGCTGCAATGGCTGAGCTATCTGCTGTGGCCTGTCGCGGTCATCTCTGTGCTGCTGGTGTTTGGCTATTTTTTCTCGACCCTGGCCAACTGGATTGCCGCGCCGTTTAACGGGCTGCTGGCGGAGCAACTGGAAGCGCGACTCACCGGCGCAACGCCGCCGGACACGGGCATTCTGGGGATCATGAAAGATGTGCCGCGGATTATGAAACGCGAATGGCAAAAGCTGGCCTGGTATCTGCCACGCGCCATCGTACTGCTGATCCTTTACTTTATTCCCGGCATCGGGCAAACCGTCGCCCCAGTACTGTGGTTCCTGTTCAGCGCCTGGATGCTGGCCATTCAGTATTGCGATTACCCTTTTGACACCCATAAAGTGCCGTTTAAAGAGATGCGCACTGCTCTGCGCAGCCGTAAGGTCACCAATATGCAGTTTGGTGCGCTCACCAGCCTGTTTACCCTGATCCCGGTTCTTAATCTCTTCATCATGCCAGTGGCAGTCTGTGGCGCCACGGCGATGTGGGTGGATTGCTATCGTGCTAAGCACGCGTTATGGAAATAACGAAAGTTTGTGTAAATAAGAGGTTGTTTATAACGCCTCTTATTCCATACTGATACCCATTATTTCTTCATAGCATATAGATATGCGAAATCCTTACTTCCCCATATTCGTCTGAAGGGTATGCTGGGAAGGTATCCCAATTTCATACAGTTAAGGACAGGCCATGAGTAAGATTTTTGAAGACAACTCGCTGACTATCGGTCATACGCCGCTGGTTCGACTGAACCGTATCGGTAACGGACGCATTCTGGCGAAGGTGGAATCACGTAACCCGAGCTTCAGCGTGAAATGCCGTATCGGTGCCAATATGATTTGGGATGCTGAAAAACGCGGCGTGCTGAAACCGGGCGTCGAGCTGGTTGAACCCACCAGCGGCAACACGGGTATCGCGCTGGCCTATGTCGCGGCGGCACGTGGTTACAAACTGACGCTGACCATGCCGGAAACCATGAGTATCGAACGTCGTAAACTGCTGAAAGCGCTGGGTGCCAACCTGGTGCTGACCGAAGGCGCAAAAGGCATGAAAGGCGCCATTCAGAAAGCAGAAGAGATTGTCGCCAGCGATCCGGCGAAGTATCTGTTGCTTCAGCAGTTCAGCAACCCGGCAAACCCCGAAATTCACGAAAAAACCACCGGTCCGGAAATCTGGGAAGATACCGACGGCCAGGTTGACGTTTTCATCTCCGGCGTGGGGACTGGCGGTACACTGACCGGCGTCACCCGCTATATTAAAGGCACTAAAGGCAAAACCGATCTGATTACCGTTGCCGTTGAGCCAACGGATTCCCCGGTCATTGCTCAGGCGCTTGCAGGCGAAGAGCTGAAGCCAGGTCCGCACAAAATTCAGGGTATCGGTGCCGGTTTCATTCCGGGTAACCTGGATCTGAAACTGATCGACAAAGTGGTCGCCATCACCAACGAAGAGGCGATCTCCACCGCCCGCCGCCTGATGGAAGAGGAAGGCATTCTTGCCGGTATCTCCTCCGGAGCCGCAGTGGCTGCCGCTCTTAAGCTTCAGGAAGATGAAACCTTTACCAATAAGAATATTGTGGTTATCCTACCGTCATCGGGTGAGCGTTATTTGAGCACTGCACTGTTTGCCGATCTCTTCACAGAGAAAGAATTGCAACAGTAATGCCAGCATGTTAAAAACGCGTAAAAAAGCACCTTTTCAGGTGCTTTTTTGTGGCCTGCTTCAAACTTTCACCCCACCTGCCATTGCTTCACCCCGCCAGGTCTGGTATTTAACCTGATTAATTATTTTGAAGCGCGAAATTAATCGTTACAGGAAAACTGCTAGCTGAATCGATTTTATGATTTGGTTCAAGTATTGATTTAGCGGCATAATGTTTAATGACGAGCGAAACGTCAGCGGCCAGAGGTTGACAGCAACGGATGGCGTAAAACACCTGGTGTGTCGCGCCCGTTTACGCCGGCGCTAACAATACAGGCTAAAGTCAAACCGCCAGGCTAGACTTTAGTTCCACAACACTAAACCTATAAGTTGGGGAAATACAATGTTCCAGCAAGAAGTTACCATTACCGCTCCGAACGGTCTGCACACCCGCCCTGCTGCTCAGTTTGTTAAAGAAGCGAAAGGCTTCACTTCTGAGATTACTGTGACTTCCAACGGCAAAAGCGCCAGCGCGAAAAGCCTGTTTAAACTGCAAACTCTGGGTCTGACTCAGGGTACCGTCGTGACCATCTCTGCAGAAGGTGAAGACGAGCAGAAAGCCGTAGAACATCTGGTCAAGCTGATGGCGGAACTGGAATAAGTTTTTCCGGGTTCTTTTAAAAATCAGTCACAAGTAAGGTAGGGTTATGATTTCAGGCATTTTAGCATCCCCGGGTATCGCTTTCGGCAAAGCACTTTTGCTGAAAGAAGACGAAATCGTCATTGACCGGAAAAAAATTTCTGCCGACAAGGTTGATCAGGAAGTTGAACGTTTTCTGAGCGGTCGTGCCAAGGCATCTGCACAGTTAGAAGCGATCAAAACGAAAGCTGGTGAAACGTTCGGTGAAGAAAAAGAAGCCATTTTCGAAGGGCATATTATGCTGCTCGAAGATGAGGAGCTGGAGCAGGAAATCATAGCCCTGATTAAAGATAAACACATGACGGCTGACGCAGCTGCGCATGAAGTTATCGAAGGTCAGGCCACTGCCCTGGAAGAACTGGATGATGAATACCTGAAAGAACGTGCGGCTGACGTACGTGACATCGGTAAGCGCCTGCTGCGCAACATCCTCGGGCTGGCAATTATTGACCTGAGCGCAATTCAGGATGAAGTCATCCTGGTTGCCGCTGACCTGACCCCGTCAGAAACCGCACAGCTGAACCTGAAAAAGGTGCTGGGTTTCATTACCGACGTGGGCGGCCGCACTTCCCACACCTCTATCATGGCGCGTTCTCTGGAACTGCCAGCCATCGTGGGTACCGGTAGCGTCACCTCTCAGGTGAAAAACGACGATTATCTGATTCTGGATGCCGTAAACAACCAGGTTTACGTCAACCCGACCAACGAAGAAATTGAAAAACTGCGCGCCGTTCAGGAGCAAGTTGCCACTGAAAAAGCGGAACTGGCTAAACTGAAAGATCTCCCTGCCATCACCCTGGATGGCCATCAGGTTGAAGTGTGCGCCAACATCGGTACCGTGCGTGACGTCGAAGGCGCAGAGCGCAACGGTGCGGAAGGTGTGGGTCTGTACCGTACTGAATTCCTGTTTATGGATCGCGACGCGCTGCCGACTGAAGAAGAACAGTTTGCAGCTTACAAAGCCGTGGCTGAAGCGTGTGGCTCTCAGGCGGTGATCGTGCGTACCATGGACATCGGCGGCGACAAAGAGCTGCCGTACATGAACTTCCCGAAAGAAGAAAACCCGTTCCTGGGCTGGCGTGCTGTGCGTATCGCGATGGATCGTAAAGAGATCCTGCGCGATCAGGTTCGCGCTATCCTTCGCGCGTCTGCTTTCGGCAAACTGCGCATTATGTTCCCGATGATCATCTCTGTTGAAGAAGTTCGCGCACTGCGTAAAGAGATCGAAATCTACAAACAGGAACTGCGTGACGAAGGTAAAGCCTTTGACGAGACCATTGAGATTGGCGTGATGGTGGAAACACCGGCTGCGGCAACGATTGCTCGTCATTTAGCCAAAGAAGTTGATTTCTTTAGTATCGGCACCAATGATTTAACGCAGTACACTCTGGCAGTTGACCGTGGTAATGATATGATTTCACATCTCTACCAGCCAATGTCGCCATCTGTCCTCACATTGATCAAGCAAGTTATTGATGCTTCTCATGCTGAAGGTAAATGGACTGGCATGTGTGGTGAGCTTGCAGGCGACGAACGTGCTACACTTCTGTTGCTGGGGATGGGTCTGGACGAATTCTCTATGAGCGCCATTTCTATCCCGCGCATTAAGAAGATTATCCGTAACACGAACTTCGAAGATGCGAAGGTGTTAGCAGAGCAGGCTCTTGCTCAACCGACAACGGACGAGTTAATGACGCTGGTTAACAAGTTCATTGAAGAAAAAACAATCTGCTAATCCACGAGATGCGGCCCAATTTACTGCTTAGGAGAAGATCATGGGTTTGTTCGATAAACTGAAGTCTCTGGTTTCTGATGATAAGAAAGACACCGGAACTATTGAGATTGTTGCACCGCTCTCTGGCGAGATCGTCAACATCGAAGACGTACCGGATGTCGTTTTTGCTGAAAAAATCGTGGGTGATGGCATCGCTATCAAACCAACCGGTAATAAGATGGTTGCACCGGTTGACGGTACCATCGGCAAAATCTTTGAGACCAACCATGCGTTCTCTATCGAATCCGATAGCGGTATCGAACTGTTTGTTCACTTCGGTATCGACACCGTTGAGCTGAAAGGCGAAGGCTTCAAGCGTATCGCTGAAGAAGGCCAGCGTGTGAAAGTGGGTGACCCGGTAATTGAATTCGATCTGCCGCTGCTGGAAGAAAAAGCCAAGTCAACCCTGACTCCGGTTGTTATCTCCAACATGGACGAAATCAAAGAACTGATCAAACTGTCCGGTAGCGTGACTGTGGGTGAAACCCCGGTTATCCGCATCAAGAAATAATTCTTGCCGCAGAGAAAAATGGCGCCTTCTGGCGCCATTTTTTTATCTACCGGATGGCAAACCCGCCTGATGGCACTTACGCAGCCATCCGGCATCAGTTCGCGGTTACAATGGTGAGGTCACCGGGCGATAACACTTTTCACGCATCAGGATTTTCATCCCTTCCGGCCCGCTCTCCAGCATCCGCTTTTCTGAATCAGAAACCAACAGTTCGCACTGATAGCCGCCCGTGATGCCAAACATCGCGCGCGCCACGCAGATATCTTCCAGCGCATTCAGCCCGCTGGTTTCAAAATGTCCCACGATACGTCCCTGCTGACGAACCACTAACCGATAACTCT
>NZ_JBFWLF010000274.1:0-6130 GCF_050252275.1 Citrobacter sp.
TACTGGAAAGTAAAAAAGAAAAGGTTGTGACGCATTCCCGCTTTGACCCGCTCTGTGAAGGCTGCGATAGCAGAGATAACTGTCGCGAGAAGGCTTTTCTGGGAACCCCCGTCATTCTGCAGGACCGCTGTGTAGGAGTGATCAGTTTGATTGCCGTAACGCATGAACAGCAGGAACATATCAATGACAACCTGCGCGAGTTTTCAGACTATGTTCGCCATATATCCACTATTTTTGTTTCAAAACTTCTCGAAGATCAGAGTGGGAGTGACAACATCAGTAAAATATTTTCGACAATGATCGAGAATATGGATCAAGGTGTATTGGTCATTGATGAAGACAACCGCGTACAGTTCGCGAATCAAACCGCGTTAAAAATTCTTGGTGCGGTGCAGAATAATATGGTGGGAAAGTCGGTCAGGTTTCGGCCATTAACGTTTGAAAGTAATTTCACGCACGGGCATATGCAGCATATCGTCTCCTGGGATGATAAAAGTGAACTGATCATTGGTCAGTTGCATCATGTGCAGGGACGGCAGTTATTCCTGATGGCCTTCCATCAGTCGCATACCAGTTCCTCTGTATCGATTGCCACCGATGAACCGCATATTGAACAACTGGTGGGTGAATGCCGGGTTATGCGCCAGCTTAAGCGGCTGATCGGCCGTATTGCCCCCAGTCCGTCCAGCGTCATGATTGTGGGGGAGAGCGGCACCGGAAAAGAGGTGGTCGCGCGCGCCATTCACAAACTCAGCGATCGACGCAATAAACCGTTTATCGCCATCAACTGCGCGGCGATACCAGAACAGTTGCTGGAAAGTGAACTGTTTGGCTATGTTAAAGGCGCATTCACCGGCGCCTCCGCCAATGGGAAAACGGGCCTGATTCAGGCGGCAAACAGTGGAACGCTATTTCTCGATGAAATTGGCGATATGCCCTTGATGCTACAGGCTAAACTGCTCAGGGCGATAGAGGCGAGGGAAGTGTTGCCGCTTGGCGCAAGCAGTCCGGTTCAGGTCGACATCCGCATTATTTCAGCTACCAATCAGAACCTTGGGCAGTTTATCGCCGAAGGCAAATTCCGCGAAGATCTGTTCTATCGACTGAACGTCATCCCACTGACTCTGCCCCCGCTACGTGAACGACAGGACGATATTGAGCTACTGGTGCACTATTTCCTGCATCTGCATACTCGCCGTTTAGGGCTGGTCTATCCGGGGATTGCACCGGATGTGGTGACCCTGCTCAGACACCATCAGTGGCCGGGAAATCTGCGTGAATTAAGCAACCTGATGGAATATCTGGTCAACGTGGTCCCTTCAGGCGAGGTGATCGACAGTACGCTTTTACCGCCAAATCTGATCAACAACGGTAAAGCGCCGGAATCCGTTGGAGCGGTCGCTCATGCGGCGCAGTTGCTGTCTGAGGACACCGGCGGAACCGCACTGGAAGAGATGGAAAAGCAGATGATTCGCGAAGCGCTATCTCGCCACTCCAACAAAAAACAGGTGGCGGATGAGTTAGGCATTGGGATTGCCACGCTTTATCGCAAGATCAAAAAGTACGAGTTGCTGAATGCATAACTCAACGCACAACCGCGTTCAGGTTGCATCAGGGGGCGAGTGTGTGAACGCTACTGACCCGGAGGCAACCTGAAGGATGCGGTGTTAATTATTCAGGCTCAGTGCAGCGCTGGACGGTATCGACAATCATCTGATAGCCGGTGCAACGGCACAAATTCCCCGCCAGACCACGACGGATCTCCAGAATGGTTAATGGTTTTTCCCGCGGTTTTGCCAGCAATGCGGTGGTCGCCATAATCAGACCCGGCGTGCAAAAACCACACTGCACGGCACCGGATGTCGCATAAGCCATCTGAACACGCGAGAGCTGACTGCCAGCCGATTCACCTTCCAGGGTACGGATCTGTTTTCCTGCTGCCCACGCGGCAAGGTACAGGCAACTGTCGATGGCCGTACCGTCAACCAGCACCGTACAGGCTCCACATTCACCGACACAGCATCCCTGTTTGACGCTCAACAACCCTTGTTCGCGCAGGAGTTCAGAGAGCGGCATCCCCGGCATGATGCTGAGCTGAAAAGGGTGATCATTAATGACGCATTCCAGCGTGATTCGGTTAGTGTCATTCATTGCAGCTTTCCTCCCGCCGCGACAACGGCTTCAGTAACCACTTTCCGGGTCATCGTCTGGATGAGATGCAGACGAAATTCCTTACTTGCCCGCCAGGAAGATCGCGGGGCGACGTCCTGCAGAACGGATTCGGCGATCGCGTCCAGCGTCTGGTGGGTCAATGGCGCATTTTGCGCCGCGCTCTCTGCATGCTGACAGCGAACTGGTGTCGGAGCCGCAACGCCGAATGCCAGACGAAGTTCTTTAAAACCGCCGTTATCCAGTTGGCATCGTGCCGCACAACCAATGGTCGAGATGTCCATCGCATCGCGCATGGCATATTTAAAATGCGCGCTGCCAGTATGCGCCCTCGGCTGCGGTGGAAAATGAAAGGCGACAAGGATTTCATCTTGCTCAAGAGCAACTTTTCCGGGGCCGGTGTGAAAACCGTTGATGCTGGTAAAACGCACCCCTTTTGGCGAGGCGATCTCAAGCGTGGCGTTATAAATCAGCGTTGGCGTCGCCGAGTCTGCGCTGGTTGCGCCATTACAGATATTCCCGCCGTAGGTCGCGACATTACGGATTTGCGGTCCGGCGATGGAGGTAGCTGCCGCACACAGGGCTGGCAGATGTCGTTGCGCGACGGGATGCTCGATAATCTCGCTAAAGGTGGTAGCGGAACCGATACGCAGCCTCTCTTCCTTCGACAGGGTAATGCCTCGTAATTCGGGCAGATCATGGATATCGACGATATGACGGTAACGCGCATTGTGATGATGAAGTTGGATCAGTACGTCGGTTCCGCCGGCGAGCAGTTTCGCCTGCGGATAGCGCGCCAGCAGGCTGACAGCCTCGGCAATGTCTGAAGCGCGATGATAAGAAGCAAAGTCAAACATGATCATATCCTCAAATCAAGCCAGCCTGGTGGAACTCCGCATATAACCGCTTTGGCGTCAGTGGCAGCGTATCAATCGCAACGCCTGTGGCCATTTTCACTGCGTTACGAATGGCTGCAGCAACAGGAATAATAGGCGGCTCGCCGAGGGATTTATGTCCATACGCCGACTGCGGCTCCTGCGTTTCAACGAATGCGCTCTCCAGTTGCGGCAGGTCAGGCATGGTCGGCATTTTGTAATCAAGGAGATTCGGGTTACGCACCAGACCACTTTCCCCATCAATGATCATCTCTTCAAACAGCGACCAGCCAATGCCCATTCCCATCCCGCCATGCACCTGACCTTCCGCCAGTTGAGGGTTCAGAATATGGCCGGAATCGTGGACATTGAGGATGCGGTTGATGGTGACCTTGCACAGGGCGATATCGACGCTCAGATCGACAAACGTGCAGCCAAACGCCGGTGGGTTAGTGGTGGTTTTCACCGAGCATTCCGCAGACAACTGACCGCCGCGCTCCGGATGATAAAACGCATCCATCGCCAGCTCTTTTAAGGACAGCAACGGTGAGTCAGGGCGATCGATAAGGACGATGTGGCCTGCCGTCAGCGTCAGGCTCATGACGGACTGATGCAGCATGTCGGCAGCGTGAAGAAGGATCTTATCGCGCAGTTGAAGTGCTGCCTTGCGCAGTGCCGGTGCGGTGACATAGCTTTGGCGAGAGGCGAAGGCGCCAGGGTCGAAGGGGGTAATGTCGGTATCCTGGGTTGAAATAACGCGTACATCGCTGACTGGTACGCCGAGAGTTTCCGCCACCATCTGTGAGAAAACGGTATCCGCCCCCTGACCGATTTCCGTCGCTCCGCTCTGCACGTTGATCGTTCCGTCCTGATTCATCAGCAGACGGGCACCGGCGATCTCCACGCCGACCGGCCAGGTGTTGGAGGTATAACTAAAACAGGCGACGCCGACGCCCCGGCGGATGTTGCCTTGCTGGTGCAGACATTCAGCGCGACGGGCGTCCCACTCAAACAGCGCGCGGCCTTTTTGCAGACATTCCGGGAGCCCCGCGCTGTAGATGCGTTTGCCGGTAATCGGGTTCGTGTCGCCTTCGCAGGCCGCATTGCGCAACCGAACCTCGACCGGATCGAGACCCAGCGCCGTTGCGGCGTCATCCAGCATCGATTCTACGGCAAAGATCACCTGCGGCGCGCCGTAGCCGCGCATCGCGCCAGCGGAAGGAAGATTGGTATAGCAGGTGGTGGAACGGTAAGCGTATGCGCTACGGGGATAGAGATAGGCCACTTTGTTGCCGCCCGCCGAGGCGATGGAGTGCCCGTGCGAGGCGTAAGCGCCAGTATTTGACAGAACATCCAGACGATAGCCTTGCAACGTGCCGTCGCGATTGAGCCCTATCTGTCCATCCATCGTGAACGCATGGCGGGTACGGGAAGCGAGAAAACATTCTTCACGGCTGAGAGAGACTTTCACTGGAATACCGCCCAGTTTGCGCGTCAGGAAAGCGGCCATGGGTTCTTCCAGCACATCCTGCTTGTTTCCAAATCCGCCGCCGACGTAAGGTTTGATAACCCGCACGCATGACCACGGAATGCCCAATGCCTGCCCCACGACCCGGCGTACGATGTGTGGGATCTGCGTGCTGGAGACGATGGAGATTCGCGAGTCATCTTCCATCCAGGCCAATGAAGTGACGCTTTCCATATGGCAATGTTGAATCACCGGCGTCTGGTAATGTCCCTGGAGTTGGTAATCAGCGGCATCAATGGCCTGCTGGATATTCCCGGTGGTCATTTCACTGCGATTGAGCAAATTACCGCCTGGGTGAATAGGGACAGCATCATCCGCCAGAGCCGCTTCTGGCGTGGTGATCACCGGGAGTTTTTCCCATTCCACATTCACCAGCAAGGCCGCTTTTTCTGCGGTTAACTCGTCCCTTGCCACAACAATCGCGACCGCATCGCCATGATGGCGTACGTGGCGGGTCAACAGAAAACGGTCGGCGGTGTCACGTTTGTTCTCATCCAGCGTCCAGGCGTGCCCTGCCGTGGCGAAGGGAATATCCGGTACATCTTCCCAGGTAAACACGGCCAGTACACCGGGCAGGCTTTTCGCCTTGTCACAGTTGATGTTGGTGGCGTAACCGTGGGCAATCGGACTGCGAACGTATTTGGCATAACACATGCCCGCCATCATGTAATCATCAGTATATCGAGCCCGCCCGGTCACTTTAGCGATGGCATCCACGCGCATGCATGACTCTCCGGTAGCGGTTGCTTCCCGCGCATCCATAAACGTCCCCTTGATTTAACAATTCGGTTCCTGAACAACCGTTAAATCAGGCAAGAATTACGCCAGAAGCGCAAAGTTGCGCCGTGAGAAAAGGGAAGTGTGACGGAGATAATAATATGGTCTGTCGGGAGAGGGATCCGACCTTTGACGATGAGCACTTTGCGTATCATTATGAGTTTAATCAAATCATTGTGATACACGGTAAGTGGCGGTGATAGCGTTTATCAGGCGGTCCATGAGGGGACTTACCGATTCAATAAATTTGGCATCCGGATTATGGCTGCTATCATATGGCGTCTGTGAATATTGCGAGGAACGGTTTTGAGCGCAGGACGCCTGAAGAAAAATAGCCTGGGTATTGCCATGCTGCTTTGTGCGGGATTGCTTGTCGTGGGCTGCTCGGGGAGCAAATCGTCTGATTCTGGCGCCGTTTATACCGTCAAACGGGGAGATACCCTTTACCGTATTTCACGCACGACAGGCACCAGCGTCAAAGACCTTGCGCGTCTGAACGGCATTTCGCCGCCGTACACCATTGAAGTTGGGCAAAAGCTGAAGCTCGGTGGTTCGAAAACGGCCTCATCGAAATCCACTAAAAAGTCGTCTACCAAAACAGCCTCCGCGAGACCGTCTTCTTCCGTGCCGCAATCGTCCTGGCCACCGGTAGGGCAACGTTGTTGGCAGTGGCCTGCCAGCGGTAAGGTGATCCTGCCTTATTCCACTGCGGATGGAGGGAATAAGGGGATCGACATTTCCGCTGCCCGCGGTACGCCGGTTTATGCCGCCGGGGCAGGGA
>NZ_JBFWLF010000275.1:0-6114 GCF_050252275.1 Citrobacter sp.
AGCAGAGCAATGACCGCGCGCAGCAGATTGTTGACGCTACCGACAAACTGGCCGTAAACATCGGTCTGGAGATCCTGAAACTGGTCCCGGGTCGTATCTCCACGGAAGTGGATGCTCGCCTGTCTTATGACACCGATGCCTCTATCGCCAAAGCGAAACGCATCATCAAGCTGTATAACGACGCAGGCATCAGTAACGATCGCATTCTGATCAAACTGGCTTCAACCTGGCAGGGCATCCGCGCTGCTGAGCAGCTGGAAAAAGAAGGCATCAACTGTAACCTGACGCTGCTGTTCTCCTTTGCGCAGGCGCGAGCTTGTGCTGAAGCGGGCGTATTCCTGATCTCTCCGTTCGTGGGCCGTATTCTTGACTGGTATAAATCCAATACCGACAAGAAAGAGTATGCGCCGGCGGAAGATCCGGGCGTGGTTTCTGTAACGGAGATCTACGAATACTACAAACAGCACGGCTACGAGACCGTTGTGATGGGCGCAAGCTTCCGTAACATCGGTGAAATTCTTGAGCTGGCTGGCTGCGATCGCCTGACCATCGCACCGGCGCTGCTGAAAGAGCTGGCGGAAAGCGAAGGGGCTATCGAACGTAAACTGTCCTTCTCTGGCGAAGTGAAAGCGCGTCCGGAACGCATCACCGAGTCTGAGTTCCTGTGGCAGCACAACCAGGATCCCATGGCGGTAGACAAGCTGGCGGACGGTATCCGTAAGTTTGCTGTTGACCAGGAAAAACTGGAAAAAATGATCGGCGACTTGCTGTAATCATTGATGCGTGACCGGTACGCCGGTCACGCTACCTCTTCTCAACCCTGTCTGTCCTTCCCTTCGCAGTGTATCATTCTGTTTAACGAGACTGTTTAAATGGAATAATCATGAACACCTTACGTATTGGCTTAGTTTCCATTTCTGACCGCGCCTCCAGCGGTGTCTATCAGGATAAAGGTATTCCGGCGCTGGAAGAGTGGCTATCGACGGCGCTGACCACCCCTTTTGAGGTGCAGACACGCTTGATTCCTGACGAGCAGGCCATCATCGAACAAACGCTGTGTGAGCTGGTGGACGAGATGAGTTGCCATCTGGTGCTGACCACTGGCGGCACCGGTCCTGCGCGTCGTGATGTGACGCCGGATGCGACCCTCGCAGTTGCCGATCGCCAGATGCCTGGTTTTGGCGAACAGATGCGGCAGATTAGCCTGCACTTTGTACCGACGGCGATCCTGTCGCGCCAGGTCGGGGTGATTCGCAAGCAGGCGTTAATCCTCAATTTACCGGGCCAGCCGAAATCCATTAAAGAGACTCTGGAAGGCGTGAAGGATGCCGAAGGGAATGTCGTTGTGGCGGGTATATTCGCAAGTGTACCGTATTGTATACAGCTTCTCGAAGGGCCGTATGTGGAAACCGCGCCGGAAATCGTAGCATCTTTTCGCCCGAAAAGCGCAAGACGTGAAATAAACGCCTGAAATTAGTCTTTTCGTAAGATAAGCGGCGGTGAAAGTGGCGTGTTGATTTGTTTACGATATAGTAAGTTTTACTTTACATGTATCGTTCATAACAACGCTCCTCAGACTTATGGTTCGCTATGTCACAACATACACGCCCCCTCAATCGCCAGGATTACAAAACGCTGACGCTGGCCGCCCTTGGCGGCGCGCTTGAGTTTTATGATTTTATTATCTTCGTCTTTTTCGCTGCAGTGGTAGGGGAGTTGTTTTTCCCCGCTGATATTCCCGAATGGCTACGTCAGGTACAAACCTTTGGCATCTTCGCTGCCGGATATCTGGCGCGTCCGTTAGGCGGCATCATCATGGCGCACTTTGGCGATCTGGTCGGGCGCAAAAAGATGTTCACCCTGAGCATTTTGTTGATGGCGGTTCCCACGCTGGCGATTGGTCTGCTGCCAACGTACGCCTCTATGGGAATTATTGCGCCGCTATTGTTGCTGCTGATGCGTATTTTGCAGGGGGCGGCGATTGGCGGTGAAGTTCCGGGTGCATGGGTGTTTGTGGCCGAGCATGTTCCCGAACGTCGTATCGGCATTGCCTGCGGAACGCTAACGGCGGGTCTGACGGTGGGGATCCTGCTGGGTTCCGTAGTAGCCACTCAGGTGAATACCCTTTTAACGCAACAGGCCGTGCATGACTATGGCTGGCGAATTCCGTTCTTGTTGGGTGGGATTTTTGGGCTGGTGGCGATGTATTTACGCCGTTGGTTACAGGAAACGCCGATCTTTCTGGAGATGCAGCAGCGTAAGACGCTGGCGCAGGAACTGCCGGTGAAGTCGGTCGTCGTGAAACATCAGAAGGCAGTGGTGATCTCCATGCTTCTGACCTGGCTGCTCTCCGCAGGGATCGTGGTGGTGATTTTAATGTCGCCAGTCTGGCTGCAAAAGCAGTACGGACTAGCCCCAGCCCTGACGTTGCAGGCAAACAGCGTGGCGACCATTATGCTTTGCATGGGTTGCCTGTTGGCGGGCTTTATTGTCGACCGCGTTGGCGCCAGCAAAACCTTTATTGTTGGCAGCCTGTTATTGGCTTGTTCGAGCGGGTTGTTCTACCACCTGGCGGGCACACATCCGCAATATCTGTTCCTGCTTTATGGGCTGGTGGGTCTGTGTGTGGGAGTGGTGGGCGCAGTGCCATACGTGATGGTGCGCGCGTTTCCTGCGGAAGTCCGCTTTACCGGCATTTCATTTTCCTACAATGTTTCTTATGCCATTTTCGGTGGGCTGACGCCGATTGTCGTCACACTGCTGATGAGCGTCTCGCCGATGGCTCCAGGCTGGTATGTGCTGGCGTTGTCGCTGGTGGGATTGGGACTGGGAATTTGGTTGCGACAGGACATGTATTATCGCGATACGGAAATGCAGGCTGAGCTACAACAGCCGTAATAATGATCCCCCCTTAGCGGGGGGATACTGATGAATCAGTGTTTTTCACCAATCGGCAGAATGGTACGGCCAAACTGTTCGTTCAGCACTTCGCCCATCGCCAGGTAAATGGCGCTGGCGCCACACACTAAGCCAACCCAGCCGGCAAAGTGGATCACGGCTTCGTTACCCGCGATGTTACCCACAGCCAACAGAGCGAACAGAACCGTCAGGCTCAGGAACACGAACTGCAGCATGCGTGCGCCCGTCAGCGTACCGAAGAACATAAACAGTGTGAATACGCCCCACAGGCCCAGGTAGGCGCCAAGGAACTGGGCATTCGGCGCTTCTGTCAGCCCCATTTTCGGCATCAGCAGGATCGCGACCAGCGTCAGCCAGAACGAGCCGTAAGAGGTGAAAGCGGTCAAACCGAAGGTATTCCCTTTTTTGTATTCCAGCAGGCCGGCAAAAATTTGCGCGATACCGCCGTAGAAAATTCCCATCGCGAGAATAATACCGTCAAGAGCGAAGAAACCCGCGTTATGCAGGTTAAGCAGAATGGTGGTCATGCCGAAGCCCATCAGGCCCAGCGGTGCCGGGTTAGCCAACTTAGTGTTGCCCATAAATCCTCAAGATCATCATTAATTGAATGGTGAAATAGTTATCCCCGCTAAAACATGACGCCGTTCGGGGCGCGGCATAATAATCAGGAGAGAAGGGGCTGTCTATGATCTCATCGGGGGAAAAGAGTGAATTTCTGCCGTGATCGCCATCACACATCATCCAGGCGATTTATTTCAACAAAAGCAAAAATTTTTTTCATTCCCCCCTTGATGAAGTGGGTTACGACCCCACTTAGTAGTCAACCGCAGTGGTGAGTCTGAAAAAAAACGAATCAGGGTAGTTGAAACCGCACGTTTCGCCCTTATTACAGACTCACAACCACATGTTGACCGAATTTTTAGTGGAGACGTTTAGATGGGTAAAATTATTGGTATCGACCTGGGTACTACCAACTCTTGTGTAGCGATTATGGACGGCACTACTGCACGTGTGCTGGAGAACGCCGAGGGCGATCGCACCACGCCTTCTATCATTGCTTATACCCAGGATGGTGAAACTCTGGTTGGTCAGCCGGCTAAACGTCAGGCAGTGACAAACCCGCAAAACACCCTGTTTGCGATTAAACGCCTGATTGGCCGCCGCTTCCAGGACGAAGAAGTTCAACGTGATGTTTCCATCATGCCGTACAAAATCATTGGCGCCGACAACGGCGACGCATGGCTGGATGTGAAAGGTCAGAAAATGGCACCGCCGCAGATCTCGGCTGAAGTGCTGAAGAAAATGAAGAAAACGGCTGAAGATTACCTGGGTGAACCGGTAACGGAAGCGGTTATCACTGTACCTGCTTACTTTAACGATGCTCAGCGTCAGGCAACCAAAGACGCCGGTCGTATCGCAGGTCTGGAAGTGAAACGTATCATCAACGAACCGACTGCCGCTGCGCTGGCATACGGTCTGGATAAAGAAGTCGGTAACCGTACTATCGCGGTTTACGACCTCGGTGGTGGTACTTTCGATATCTCTATTATCGAAATCGACGAAGTTGACGGCGAAAAAACCTTCGAAGTTCTGGCAACCAACGGTGATACCCACCTAGGTGGTGAAGACTTCGACAGCCGTATGATCAACTATCTGGTTGAAGAATTTAAGAAAGATCAGGGCATTGACCTGCGTAACGATCCGCTGGCCATGCAGCGCCTGAAAGAAGCGGCAGAAAAAGCGAAAATTGAGCTTTCTTCTGCGCAGCAGACCGACGTGAACCTGCCGTACATCACTGCAGATGCCACCGGTCCGAAACACATGAATATCAAAGTGACTCGCGCGAAACTGGAAAGCCTGGTCGAAGATCTGGTGAACCGTTCCATCGAGCCGCTGAAAGTCGCTCTGCAGGACGCTGGCCTGTCCGTATCTGATATCAACGACGTTATCCTCGTGGGTGGTCAGACGCGTATGCCAATGGTGCAGAAGAAAGTAGCTGAGTTCTTTGGTAAAGAACCGCGTAAAGACGTGAACCCGGACGAAGCCGTGGCGATCGGTGCTGCCGTTCAGGGTGGTGTATTGACCGGTGATGTGAAAGACGTACTGCTGCTGGACGTTACCCCGCTGTCTCTGGGTATCGAAACCATGGGTGGTGTGATGACGGCGCTGATCTCCAAAAACACCACTATCCCGACCAAGCACAGCCAGGTGTTCTCTACTGCGGAAGACAACCAGTCTGCGGTAACCATCCATGTGCTGCAGGGTGAACGTAAACGTGCGTCTGATAACAAATCTCTGGGTCAGTTCAACCTGGATGGGATCAACCCGGCACCGCGCGGCATGCCGCAGATCGAAGTGACCTTCGATATCGATGCTGACGGTATCCTGCACGTTTCCGCGAAAGACAAAAACAGCGGTAAAGAGCAGAAGATCACCATCAAGGCGTCTTCTGGTCTGAATGAAGAAGAAATTCAGAAAATGGTTCGCGAAGCGGAAGCGAACGCCGAGTCTGACCGTAAGTTCGAAGAGCTGGTTCAGACCCGCAACCAGGGTGACCATCTGTTGCACAGCACTCGCAAGCAGGTTGAGGAAGCCGGCGAACAACTGCCAGCTGACGACAAAACCGCTATCGAGTCTGCACTGAGCGCACTGGAAACGGCGCTGAAAGGTGAAGACAAAGCGGCTATCGAAGCGAAGATGCAGGAGCTGGCGCAGGTTTCCCAGAAACTGATGGAAATCGCTCAACAGCAGCACGCACAGCAGCAGGCAGGTTCCGCTGACGCTTCCACAAACAACGCGAAAGATGATGATGTTGTCGACGCTGAGTTTGAAGAAGTGAAAGACAAAAAATAATCGCCCTTTGAACGGGTAATTACTGGCACGGGCGAAGAGGTTTCCTCTCCGCCCGTGCACGCATGTTAAGGGCAGATAAAAAGAGATGGCTAAGCAAGACTATTACGAGATTTTAGGCGTTTCCAAATCAGCGGAAGAGCGTGAAATCAAAAAGGCCTACAAGCGCCTGGCCATGAAATTTCACCCGGACCGTAATCAGGGTGATAAAGAGGCCGAAGCCAAGTTTAAAGAGATCAAAGACGCGTATGAAGTCCTGACCGACTCGCAAAAACGCGCCGCTTACGACCAGTACGGACATGCTGCGTTTGAGCAAGGCGGTATGGGTGGCGGCGGTGGTTTTGG
>NZ_JBFWLF010000276.1:0-6113 GCF_050252275.1 Citrobacter sp.
ATGGCGTCTCATTATTGCGCCAGAACACGCCCACGCTGCCTTTTTGTTCAATCTTCGGCAGGTTGAGGATCACCAGCTGTCCCTGGCTGGCATAGCGCTGCGCCAGCCGTAAAGAAAGGATAGAGATCATATCGCTGCTTTGCAGCAGGTTAGTACTGACGTTCATCGATGCCGACTCGATGGTGTTCTCCGGCAACATCACTCCGTTATCGACCAGCGCGTTATCAATGCTCAGGCGGATAGGTGTTCCCGTCGGCCAGACGATCCAGCGCCAGTGCGCAAGATCGGCCCAGCTCAGGGTGTCAAACTTCGCTAATGGATGGTGGGGACGGGCGACAAAGCAAACGGGTTCGGTATACAGCACCTGATAATTGAGCGGAAGCTGCAGTGCCCGCCCACCGACGCGGCCGACCACGACATCCACGGAACCGGCAAGCAGGTCGTGCAGCAGCGGCGTCATGACCTTTTCTTCAATGTTAAGGTGCAGCGTCGGCATCTCCACGAGCAGATTGAGGATCGCCTGCGACACACAGTCGGTCGCCACTGGCGAGCAGCCAATCTTCAGGCTCCCTACCAGCCCGCCTTCTTTAAAGCGCGCCATTTCATACTGTGAACGCTCCATGTCATTGATTAAACGCTGGGCGTGTTGCAGCAGCAACTTGCCGCCTTCCGAGGGGCGCAGGCCTTTACTGTGACGTTCAAAGAGCGTGATCCCCATCTCATCTTCGAGCTGTGACAGCCATTTCGACAGCGCGGGCTGGGTGATATTCATCATTCGTGCAACGTGCGTGAGATTCCCTTGTTCGCCTAGCGCCACCAGCATTTGCAGATGGTGCAGCTTCAGTTTTTGCGCCCAGTTTGCCATCAGCGATAACCTCCAGGTTATGTCTCTGCATGAAATGCCATTGTACATTTTATCGCCCAGTCTACAAACTCGTAACATACCAAAAACAAAACAACATCTGTCCCTACCTGCACCGAGGCATTCACTATGACTCAACGACGTGAACTACAAGCCCTGATCGATGCTGCTCCTGTCAGCAAGACACAGTGGCGGGTGATCATCTGCTGCTTTCTGGTGGTCATGCTTGATGGTTTTGATACCGCAGCCATTGGCTTTATTGCACCCGATATTCGTACCCACTGGCAGTTAACTGCCGGAGACCTCGCTCCGCTGTTTGGCGCAGGTCTGTTAGGACTTACCGCCGGCGCCTTACTTTGCGGACCGCTGTCTGACCGTTTCGGTCGCAAACGGGTGATTGAGCTCTGCGTGGCATTGTTTGGTGCGCTGAGCCTGATCTCCGCCTTTTCGCCGGATTTGCAAACGCTGGTTATCCTGCGCTTTCTGACCGGTCTGGGCCTCGGCGGTGCCATGCCCAACACCATCACCATGACCTCTGAATACTTGCCCGCCCGCCGCCGCGGTGCGCTGGTCACCCTGATGTTCTGTGGCTTTACGCTCGGTTCAGCGATGGGCGGAATTGTCAGCGCGCAGCTGGTGCCGGTTATTGGCTGGCACGGGATCCTGGTCCTCGGCGGCGTGTTACCGCTGATGCTGTTCTTCGTCCTGCTCGCGGTCCTGCCGGAATCTCCACGCTGGCAGGTCCGTCGCCAGTTGCCGCAGGCAACCATCGCCAGAACGGTCAGCGCGATCACCGGCGAACGTTACGACAATACCCAGTTTTACCTCCAGGAGGCGGCGGCGATAGCCAAAGGCAGCATTCGTCAGCTGTTTGTTGGCCGTCAGTTGCCCATTACCCTGATGTTATGGGTGGTGTTCTTCATGAGCCTGTTAATCATCTATCTGCTGTCGAGCTGGATGCCGACGCTGTTGAACCATCGTGGGATTGACCTGCAGCAGGCTTCCTGGGTGACGGCGGCGTTCCAGATTGGCGGTACGCTCGGCGCGCTGGCATTGGGCGCGCTGATGGATAAATACAATCCCTTCCGGGTGCTGGCTACGAGCTACGCGCTGGGAGCGGTATGCATTGTCATGATTGGCCTGAGCGAAAACGGTTTATGGCTGATGGCGCTGGCGATTTTCGGTACCGGGGTAGGTATCAGCGGATCGCAGGTGGGCCTCAATGCCTTAACCGCTACGCTCTATCCCACCCAGAGTCGGGCGACGGGCGTGAGCTGGTCCAACGCGGTGGGGCGCTGCGGAGCGATTGTCGGTTCGCTTTCCGGCGGCGTGATGATGGCGATGAATTTCTCTTTCGACACCTTGTTTTTCATTATCGCTGTTCCGGCGGCCATTAGCGCGGTGATGTTAGCCGTACTTACGGTAGTTGTCCGCCAGTCAGCCTCTGTCCCTGATGCTATGCCACACGCAAGCGTCGTGAACGAATAAGGAGAATCCCTATGTCAGACCATAATCAGGATGTTAAAAACAGCCGTCAGCAGTTTTATCAGCATATTTCGGGGCAGAACCTGACCCCGCTGTGGGAATCGCTGCATCATCTGGTACCACAAACGCCGAATCCGACCTGTGCGCCAGCATACTGGAACTACCAGGAAATTCGTCCGCTGCTGCTGGAAAGCGGCAACCTGATTGGCGCGAAAGAGGCGATTCGTCGCGTGCTGGTACTGGAAAACCCGATGCTGCGCGGTCAGTCCTCAATTACGTCAACGCTCTATGCGGGACTGCAGCTCATCATGCCGGGCGAAGTCGCTCCCAGCCATCGTCATAACCAGTCGGCGTTACGCTTTATTGTGGAAGGGAAAGGGGCATTTACCGCCGTGGACGGTGAACGCACCCAGATGCACACCGGCGATTTTATTCTGACCCCGCAGTGGCAATGGCACGACCACGGCAACCCTGGCGATGAGCCGGTTGTCTGGCTGGACGGTCTGGATCTGCCGCTGGTGAACATTCTGGGCTGTGGCTTTGCCGAGGATTACCCGGAAGATCAGCAGCCAGTTTCACGCAAAGAGGGCGACTATCTGCCGCGCTATGCCGCCAATATGCTGCCGCTGCGCCATCAGAAAGGCAATTCATCGCCAATTTTCAACTATCGCTATGACCGCAGCCGCGACGCGCTGCACGACCTGACCCGTCTGGGCGATGCCGACGAGTGGGATGGCTACAAAATGCGCTATGTCAACCCGGTGACCGGCGGCTACCCGATGCCATCGATGGGGACGTTCCTGCAACTGTTACCAAAAGGCTTTACCTCGCGGGTGGCGCGTACCACTGACAGCACCATTTATCACGTGGTTGAAGGGGCGGGTGATGTCACCGTCGGCAACGAGACGTTCAATTTCTCAGCCAAAGATATTTTTGTGGTTCCGACCTGGCACGGCGTGTCATTCAAAACCACCGATGAGACCGTTTTATTCAGTTTTTCGGACCGACCGGTACAGGAAGCCCTCGGGTTGTTCCGCGAAGCCCGCTATTAATTTGGGAGAGAACCATGACTCAGTATGTATTTGCACCACAGGCCCCCGTTACTGTCCCGGTTGTCGGCAGCGATGCGCAGTTCCCCGTCCGTCGCGTGTACTGTGTGGGGCGTAACTACGCCGCCCATGCCCGCGAAATGGGGTTTGATCCGGACCGTGAGCCGCCGTTCTTTTTCTGCAAGCCTGCCGATGCGATTGTGCCGGTTGCCGCAGGCGAAACGTTAGCGCTGCCATACCCGGCGCAAACGGATAACTATCACTATGAAATTGAGCTGGTGGTCGCCATCGGCAAAAAGGGCAGCGATATCCCGTTAGAAAACGCTCATGAGTATATCTGGGGCTATGCCACCGGACTGGACATGACCCGCCGCGATCGCCAGATGGAGATGCGTCAGATGGGACGTCCGTGGGAAATCGGCAAAGCGTTCGATCTCTCTGCGCCCATCGCGCCGCTGCATAAAGCGGATGAAATTGCGGATATCACCTCTGCGCCCATCTGGTTACAGGTGAATGGCGACGATCATCAGCGCAGCGATATTCGCCATCTGATCTGGTCGGTAAATGAAACGATCAGCTATCTGTCCGGCTTCTTCGAACTGCAACCGGGCGACCTGATCTTCACCGGCACGCCGGAAGGCGTGGGTGCCGTAGTGAAAGGGGATGTGATCACCGGAGGCGTGGACGGACTGACGCCTATCGCTGTGAAGATTGTCTGAGGTGATGTATGAAGCTGTACAGTTTTTTTAACAGTTCGGCGTCGTACCGCGTGCGTATCGCGCTGGCATTAAAGGGCATCGACTACCACACGGTGGGCGTCAATATCCGTATTGGGCAGCAAAATGAACTGGCCTACCGGCGGATGAATCCGGTGGGGCTGGTACCAACGCTGGTAACCGATGATGGCGAAGCGCTGGGCCAGTCGCTGGCGATTATCGACTGGCTGGACCGGCATTTTCCGCAATCACGCTTGCTGCCCGTCAGCGATCCGGCGCGCACGCAGGTGCTGGAGATTGTCTATGCCATCGCTTGCGATATTCATCCGGTTAATAACCTGCGGGTGCTGCGCTATCTGAGCGAGGAACTGAAGGTCAGTGAAGAAGAGAAAAAACGCTGGTACGCACACTGGATCCAGCAGGGGTTAAGCGCCGTTGAGCAGCTACTGCGTCAGAGTCAGTCGCAGAACTTCTGCGTGGGTAATGCACCGACGCTTGCCGACTGCTGTCTGGTCCCGCAATGGGCGAATGCGTTAAGAATGGGGTGCGATCTGAGCGGCTATCCGCGCTGCAAAGCCGTGTATGACGCCTGCACACAGCTCCCGGCGTTCATCGCCGCTGCCCCGGAAAATCAACAAGATAAAAACTCAGCCTGAGAAGGAGAATGACAATGGCTAAAGTGACGAGCGCAATTATTGTCGGCGGCGGAATTGGCGGGGCAGCCACCGCGCTTTCGCTGGCGCGTCAGGGTATCAAAGTGATGCTGCTGGAAAAAGCCCATGAAATTGGCGAGATCGGCGCGGGCATTCAGCTCGGTCCCAACGCCTTCTCTGCGCTGGACAGCCTCGGCGTCGGCGACGTCGCGCGTCAGCGTGCGGTGTTTACCGACCACATCACCATGATGGATGCCGTGAACGCGGAAGAAGTGGTGCACATCGAGACCGGGCAGGCCTTTCGCGACCATTTCGGCGGTCCGTATGCGGTCATCCACCGGGTCGATATTCACGCTTCCGTCTGGGAATCCGTACTGACTCATCCAAACGTTGAGTACCGGACCTCGACCAATGTGGTCGACATTCGTCAGACGGCGGACGACGTAACGGTGTTCGACGAGCAGGGGAATAGCTGGACCGCCGATATTCTGGTCGGTTGTGATGGCGTGAAGTCGGTGGTGCGTCAGAGTTTGCTGGGCGATTCGCCGCGCGTGACCGGACACGTCGTTTACCGTGCGGTGATTGACTGTGCGGACATGCCGGAAGACCTGCGCATTAACGCGCCAGTGCTCTGGGCCGGGCCGCATTGCCACCTCGTGCACTACCCGCTGCGCGGCGGCAAGCAGTACAACCTGGTTGTCACCTTCCACAGCCGCCAGCAGGAGGAGTGGGGCGTGAAAGACGGCAGTAAGGAAGAGGTGCTGTCGTATTTCGCCGGGATCCATCCGCGCCCGCGGCAGATGCTGGATAAACCCACGACCTGGCGTCGCTGGTCAACCGCCGATCGCGAACCGGTAGAGAAATGGGGCACTGAGCGCATCACGCTGGTGGGCGATGCCGCGCACCCGGTGGCGCAGTACATGGCGCAGGGTGCCTGTATGGCGCTGGAAGATGCTGTGACGCTGGGTAAAGCGCTGGAGCAGTGCGATGGCGATGCGGCGAAAGCCTTTGCGCTGTATGAGTCGGTACGCATTCCACGCACGGCGCGCATCGTATGGTCGACGCGCGAAATGGGGCGCGTGTATCACGCAGCAGGCGTGGAGCGTCAGGTGCGAAACCTGTTGTGGAAAGGTAAATCGCAGGCGGAGTTTTATCGCGGCATGGAATGGCTGTACGGCTGGAAAGAAGATAACTGTCTTCTGCCACGCTGAGAATACAGGCGCTTTGCGTCGTCATCCGGCAAAAGGTTTTGCTCATCGCACAGAGGCGCTATGATAGCGCCTCTTTTTTTTGCGGATAACGATATGCGTGTTTTACTGGCGCCGATGGAAGGAGATCGGAAGAGCGT
>NZ_JBFWLF010000277.1:0-6084 GCF_050252275.1 Citrobacter sp.
GAGACCGATCAGTGGCATCATTAACAGCATGTGATTACTGAAATCATAAATCAGCAACTGCACCACCAGAATATAGAGACAGGCCAGTACCACACCGACGACGCGCCAGAGGGAACTCAGGACCGCGCCGCGATAGTGCATCGGAAAGAGGATCAAAATCCCCGCCATCAGCGCTGACAGCGAATCGCTCAGATCGCAAATCTGGAAGATCACAAAGATCATCGTCGCCACGGTGCCGGAAAGCAGCGATTCGTGGCGAATGCGGGCTTCGTCTTTCTCAATGCGCGGCGGCGGGTTACGCGGTTCCACATCGGGGATCAAATAGTGCAGCAGCGCACTCAGCGCTACCGCCATCACGCAGGCTTCCATGTTGGAAAACATCAGCGTGTGCCAGTCTGTGGTGGGATAGCTCATAAAATTGAGCATCGTACTCTGGCAGACCACACCCATTGACCCCAGCAGAAACAGCGGCCCCTTGCTCATAAAGCGAAAGCGCATCACGTAAAGGCCAAACACCACCAGCGTCATGATCACTGGCCACTGCGAGAGATAACCGACAATCAATACCATTTCGACGCAGTTCACCGCCGCACTGAACACAAACTGCCGCGCTACGTGGCGGTTAAACACCGGTACCAGCGACATCAGCATCAACGGATAGACCACGAAGAAAACGCCGTACTGGACGTTGTAAAAGGTCGAAATACTTAGCGCGATCGTCCCGGCAACGGCTATCCGCAGAGTCTGGCGAAAGTCGTTGGCTGTATAGACGATGTTGTCATGTGGCGTGAATACGCGCGCCAGGGTGTTAATAGACATAATGCAGCCAACTGACCAGGCGGATTTGCGCGCCAGCAAAAGTACGGGCAAAGGGGCCTTCGCTGTTATACAACTGCACCGTGGCGCGGGCACCGGTCGGTAACGGTTTGTCCAGTGGTTCACTCAGCGTCACGTGAATACGCATCCGTTGCGCATCGCGCACCCAGCGGGTGGATTGCTCTGGCTGCGACAGTTGACCGTTGACCTCTTCCTGTCCGGCGAGGATCCCCGCATCGCTGCTGGTCACACGCGCACGGAACACTTTACCCGGCATGGCATCAAACACCACGGCGGCATCGGTATTGACGCGGGTATGGCGCAGGCTCTTCTCGCGGAAATCGGCCACGATATCCGTCTGATTACTGACCAGCGCCAGCAGTGGCGTGGCGGCGGTAGCGTAAAGCCCGGCGTTAAGCTGGAGATTACTCACCGTTCCGTCCGTCTCTGCGCGCACTTTTGTCCATGCCAGATTCAACTGCGCCTCTTCCAGCGCATTACGATACTTTTGCAGCGTCACGTTATGGCTGTCTTCGCGCTCGCCGCGTTGGATCAGCAGATTCTGGATGTTGGCATGCAGCGCGGTTACCGACTGTTCACTGGTCTGCCAGGTCGTCCGCACCCTGTCGAGATCCGCCTGCGAAACGTTTTGCATCGCGCTTAGCCGCTGATAGCGGTCGAACGTCAGCTTGTCATTACGCGCAGTATATTCGGCAGTACGCAGGTTGGCGCGGGCAGAAGCAATCTGTGCATCCAGTTGCTGATTGCTCAGTCTGGCCTGCGCAAAGGCGATTTGCGCGGCCTCGACTTTGTTGATAAATGGCGTGGGATCCAGCTCATAAAGCAGATCGCCTTTTTTTACCTGGCTGTTATTGCGCACATAAACGTGCGAGACGTATCCGGAAACACGCGACGAAACCGGCGTGACCGAGCGCATCACCGTGGAGTCCGGCGTCAACGGGATCCAGATATCGGCAACGATAAACCAGGCGAATATGGCAAGGAAAGCGGCAATACTCACCCTTACCCAACGGGCAAATTTTTGTTCTGGGGTCATCATAGTTTTTAGTGTTGATTATCTTCTTCGCGGATTGTCCGCAGATTGCAGGCGATTACATTTAAGGTGGCGCTGAAGGAAGCGAGATCTGCTTCAGGAATGGTACGCGTGACGCGACATTGATAGGCTTCAATCATCCGGTTCAACTCTACCAGCCGGGCACGGCCTTCCGCAGTTAGCATTAGCAGACGGATGCGTTTGTCATAAGGCGATGTGGAACGCACCAGATAGCCCTGATTTTCCAGTTGTGTGAGCGTGCGCATCAGCGGTGGCAGTTCAATACCCTGCACCTGTGCCAGTTCACTGACCGAAACGTTATCTCCCAGTTGATACAGTTGCATCAGCACCGTCCAACTGGACTGGGTCAGGCCGGTATCGGTAATAGCCGCATCAATAATGGACCGCCATTGACGCACGACCATCGCCATACGCATCCCCAACGGGCGGCGGGCAAACAGCTCATCTTCAGTCATGTCTCTTTCCTCTCTAAGCGAAAGGAAAATAATACTTATCAGGGTAAGTATCAAGAAACACACTGTCTGTAAGCATGAATTGATAAATTTTATGAATATAAAAAAGGCCGGACGGGTTCCACCTCCAGCCTCTGACTGCTACAGTCACGCTATTCAATCTGATCCCGGCGTAATCCCAGATCCTTGAGTCGCTCATCACTCATCTGTTGCAGGATCCGTCGGGTTTGCGCCTGCAGATGCCATTTTTTAAACGCTCGCCAGATCAGGACAAAGCCAATAAACGGCTGCTTTGCTTTGTTTTCATGAAATTCCATACTCCACCCCCTCTCATACCAGAGCCTGTATTCTGGCGGTTTTCGGGTGGATCGATACAGATTCAAAAACAGCTTTTATTTAACATACAGATTCGCTAATACTGTCTCTGCATCGCACATTTTGCACCTGTCTGTACTGGTTTTTACATCTGTATGGCATCTTCGAGGGATACAGCATGACGCGTTACCAACATCTGGCTAATATTCTGGCCGAGCGTATTGAACAAGGGCTGTATCGTCACGGAGAGAAATTGCCGTCGGTACGCAGTCTGAGTCAGGAGCACGGTGTCAGTATCAGCACCGTACAGCAGGCGTATCAGGTACTGGAATCATTGCAGCTCATTACGCCGCAGCCCCGTTCAGGCTACTTCGTCGCGCCTCAGAAAGCGCTGCCGCCGGTCCCGCCGATGTCGCGTCCGGTACAGCGTCCGGTTGAGATTACCCAATGGGAGCAGGTACTGAACATGCTGGAAGGCCATCACGACCAATCGGTTATCCCGCTTAGCAGCGGTATTCCGGATGTTAGCCAACCCAGCCTGAAACCGCTCTGGCGCGAACTCAGTCGCGTAGCACAACACAATCTGAGTGCGGTTCTGGGCTACGATGAACTGGCTGGCAGCCTCGCACTACGCCAGCAAATCGCCCGGCTGATGCTGGATGGCGGATCGGTGGTTAACGCCGACGATCTGGTGATCACAAGCGGCAGTCAAAGCGGCATGTCACTGGCCCTGCTGGCCGTCTGCCAGCCAGGAGACATTGTCGCTGTGGAATCCCCGGCTTATTACGGCACCATGCAATTGCTGCGCGGTTTAGGGATCAAAGTGATTGAGATCCCGACCGATCCGGATACCGGCATCAGTATTGAAGCGCTGGAGCTGGCGCTTGAACAGTGGCCGATCAAAGGCGTTATCCTGGTGCCCAATTGCAATAACCCGCTCGGTTTTATCATGCCGGACACCCGTAAGCGGGCGGTGCTGGCGCTCGCTCAACGCCACGACATTGTGATTTTCGAGGATGATGTTTACGGTGAACTGGCGACAGAGTATCCCCGCCCCAGAACCATTCACTCCTGGGATATCGACGGTCGGGTTATCCTTTGCAGTTCATTCACCAAATCGGTCGCCCCTGGCCTGCGCGTCGGCTGGGTCGCTCCGGGTCGTTATCACGACAAATTACTGCATATGAAGTATGCGGTTATTGGCACCAACGTTCCCGCCACACAACTGGCGGCTGCGACGTTTGTCCAGGAAGGACACTATCACCGCCACGTCCGGCGAATGCGGCAGATTTATCAGCGTAATATGGAGATTTATACCTGCTGGGCGCGGGAATACTTTCCTTGTGGGATCTGCGTAACGCGACCAAAAGGCGGTTTTATGTTATGGGTTGAACTCCCGGAGCAGGTCGATATGGTTTGTGTCTCCAGACAACTCTGTCGCCTGAAAATTCAGGTCGCACCGGGTTCACTGTTTTCCGCATCCGGGAAATACCGCAACTGCGTGCGCATAAACTGTGCGCTTCCGCCCAACGAGAAGCACCGGGATGTGATGCAGAAACTGGGCGAGGCGATCAAAGTCGCGATGGAGTAAACATTCGACTTACCGGACGGCCTGAACGCGACACAGCGTATTCAGTGAATCACACTCTGCAGCTCTTCTGCGGAAAGTCTGGTAAGTCTTTGTACCGTGATATAACAAAGCATGACTATGCCGGAGGCACTAATTGTGACCCACACCCGAGATATTCCACAATCGTTCTGGCGCGATGAGCGGCTTGCATGGCTGGAGCTGCGCAGCACCTGGCGCAGTCATCAGGCCTATAAGCGCCATCACCATCCGCAACTCTCTGTTGGGGCCATTCTGGAAGGTGAAACCTGCTGTGTCAGCGATGGCAAAGAATACCGTCTGCAGGTGGGCGACCTGATAGTCATCCCGCCACGGGTACCGCACAGCTGTAATCCGGTCGATGGACAGTGTCGCAGCTACCATATGCTCTACCTGGACGCGGACTGGTGTGTTGCCCAGTTGTCCGAACAGACAATCCCTGCACCGTTTTTCGCCCCGAACCCGGTGATCCGCGATCCACAACGCTTTCAGCGCTTTCTCGACCTTGTGGCGTTAATGGAGAAACGGCAAACCGCGCCGCTTATCGATGCCGTCCGCCTCTTGCTGCGCGCACTCCCCTTGCAGTCAGGAAATCCGCCGCGTCCGCGAGCGACCAGTCAGTCTCTGAAAGCGCGGCTGCACAACAATTTGCTCTCTCCACCGTCGCTTGATGATGTCGCGCAAGAGTTCGGCATGCGCAAAGAGACGCTGATTCGCACCTTTAAGCAGGACACCGGTCTGACGCCGGGCAGTTATCTGAACATCGCGCGGATCGATTTTGCCAGAACGCGACTGCGCGCCGGAGACGATATCGCCGACGTCGGCTATCAGAGTGGTTTTGCCGACCAGAGCCATTTCCACCGCACCTTTGTCAGTTATACCGCCGCCACACCGCGTCAGTATGCGCGGGGACGATCAATATCAGACAATAATTAGCGTTTCACCGGGCGTAGCGTGTACTCAGGTTTGCACACTGAGGTCACTATGGAACCGTTGTCTGTACTCTTTCCCCCTGCCTTTCCCGCCCTGGCGCTGGCTCACTTTGTGGCGCTGCTCAGCCCCGGACCGGATTTCTTTTTACTGGTGGGCTACGCCGTTCGCTATCGACTGCGCGGCAGTGCCGGGCTGTGCCTGGGGATCGCCGCCGGTAACGGCATCTATATCCTGCTGGCGATTGCCGGCTGGGGGATCCTCCGTCAGCTTCCCCAGCTCTTCACGTTGATCGCACTGTTGGGCGCACTTTATTTACTGTGGATCGGCAGCCTGCTGCTACGCAGTCGTCCGCAAACGCTGACGGGCGCAGATGCCCAGTCCACGCGTCCGGGATTGGGCAAACAAGTGCTGCTGGGGCTGGGTTCGTCGCTGCTCAACCCGAAAAACGCCTTGTTCTATCTGGCGCTGATGACCGCCCTGCTTGGCCCGTCAGTGACGCTGGTGCAGCAGGCCGTCAGCGGGATCTGGATGACCAGCGTCGTACTGTGCTGGGATCTGTTGATTGTGATGGGGATTGGCCTGCCGTTTATCCAGCGACGGCTAAGCCACGGGATCGTGTGGATCGAACGTCTCGCCGGGGTCGTGTTGATCGCCTTTGGCTGCGGGATCGTCTGGCGCTTTCTCTTCCCGTAGCTCATTGAGATACTGAATGAATTCAGCCCATTCTATTGACTAACATCAAATTATAATGACACTTAAGGTGTATATTTTCCGTTCAACTTACTTTTCCCGAGGTGTGATGTGCTGATAACCATCTGTAATCGCTACACATTCTGACAAGCGTCAGAATGTGTTCCCCTGTCTGTGATTCTCATGGGCAGTGCTTT
>NZ_JBFWLF010000278.1:0-6050 GCF_050252275.1 Citrobacter sp.
CAATAGCGAGGTTGCCCGACCGCGGTCAAACAGTTCGCTGTAGTTGGCCTGCACATCCAGCATCTCCTGCGCGGTTAAATCGCGCAGGAAAACGCTGAGCGTATACGCATCCTCTTTATCAAGATTTTCAGATGACGCGAGTGCATCGTACAGTTCCTGCTGATGCTGCCACAGGGCAGCATCCGGGTACTCGAGCAGACGCGAAACAATGACGAGTTCAATCATTGGTGCGGCTCCGTTTTACTGGTCACATCGATGGCGTCAATGCGGCGGCTGTTGAACAGGTTGAATTTGGTGTCAGAACCGTGGCAACCGTCGCCGAAGGTAAAGCCACAACCGCTTTTCTCCGGGAACGCATCACGCGCCAGTTCACGATGGCTACTCGGTACGACAAAACGATCTTCGTAGTTGGCAATCGCCAGGTAGCGGTACATCTCCTGCGCCTGAGCTTCGCTTAAGCCCACCTCTTCCAGCGCGCGGGTATCCACTTTACCGTCAACGGTTTCCGCACGTTTATAGTGACGCATCGCCAGCATCCGTTTCAGCGCCAGCAGCACCGGTTGGGTATCGCCTGCGGTGAGCAAGTTAGCAAGGTACTGAACCGGAATACGCAGGCTGTCGACGTCCGGCAGAATGCCGTTGCTGCCAAGTTCACCCGCATCCGCCGCCGACTGAATCGGGGACAGCGGCGGCACATACCATACCATCGGCAGCGTGCGATATTCCGGATGCAGCGGCAGTGCCAGCTTCCAGTCCATCGCCATTTTATAA
Source organism: Citrobacter sp. (assembly GCF_050252275.1). Classification (NCBI taxonomy): domain Bacteria; kingdom Pseudomonadati; phylum Pseudomonadota; class Gammaproteobacteria; order Enterobacterales; family Enterobacteriaceae; genus Citrobacter; species Citrobacter sp. The sequence continues at coordinate 772 of NZ_JBFWLF010000278.1, forward strand.
ACCGGCGACTGCTGTGCGGCATCAATCACGCTCAATGGAATACCGTCTTTCAGCGCCTGTTCGATGACCGCCGGGTCGTTCGGATCGAGGAAAACATCCAGTTGGCGCTGATACAGATCTTTTTCGTGCTCGGTGCTCGCCGCGCTTTCAATCGCATCTGCGTCATACAGCAGTACGCCGAGATAACGAATACGGCCCACGCAGGTTTCGGAACAGACGGTTGGCTGGCCAGCTTCAATACGCGGATAACAGAAGATGCACTTCTCGGACTTCCCACTCTTCCAGTTGAAGTAGATCTTTTTGTACGGACAGCCGGTGATGCACATCCGCCAGCCGCGGCACTTATCCTGGTCGATCAGCACGATGCCGTCTTCTTCACGCTTGTAGATGGCGCCGCTCGGGCAGGTCGCCACGCACGCCGGGTTGAGGCAGTGCTCGCACAGGCGCGGCAGATACATCATGAAGGTGTTTTCAAACTGACCGTACATCGCCTTCTGCATGTTTTCGAAGTTCTGGTCTTTGGCGCGTTTTTCAAATTCGCCACCCAGAATTTCTTCCCAGTTCGGACCACTGGTGATTTTGTCCATCCGCTTGCCGGTAATCAGCGAGCGTGGACGGGCAATCGGCTGGTGCTTACTTTCCGGCGCGTTGTGCAGGTTCTGGTAGTCGTAGTCAAACGGCTCGTAATAGTCGTCAATTCCCGGCAGATGCGGGTTGGCGAAAATTTTACCGAGCAGCATCGCACGGTTCCCCATACGCGGCTGCAGTTTGCCGTTGATTTTACGGATCCAGCCGCCCTTCCATTTCTCCTGGTTTTCCCAGTCATTCGGGAAACCAACGCCAGGCTTGCTTTCCACGTTATTGAACCAGGCGTATTCCATCCCTTCGCGGCTGGTCCAGACATTTTTACAGGTCACAGAACAGGTGTGGCAGCCGATGCACTTATCGAGATTCAGCACCATGCCGACTTGTGAACGAATTTTCATTTTACGCTCTCCTGTACCTGGTCATTGCCTTCGCCATCCAACCAGTTAATGTTCTTCATCTTACGTACCACAACAAATTCATCACGGTTTGAACCGACGGTGCCGTAGTAGTTAAAGCCGTAGGCCAGTTGCGCATAGCCACCAATCATGTGAGTGGGTTTTGGCGTAATACGGGTCACTGAGTTGTGGATCCCGCCGCGCTGCTGGGTAATTTCAGACCCTGGCAGGTTCACGATACGTTCCTGGGCGTGATACATCATGGTCATCCCGGCCGGAACACGCTGGCTTACCACCGCACGCGCCGTCAGGGCACCGTTACTGTTGAACACTTCGATCCAGTCGTTATCTTCAATGCCCAAATCTTTGGCGTCGGTTTCACTCATCCACACAATCGGGCCGCCGCGCGACAAGGTCAGCATCAGCAGGTTGTCGCTGTAGGTAGAGTGGATGCCCCATTTCTGGTGCGGCGTCAGGAAGTTGAGTGCTTTTTCCGGGTTACCGTTGGATTTCTCGCCCATCACTGATTTCACCGAACGGGTGTCGATAGGCGGACGGTAAACCAGCAGGCTTTCGCCGAAATCACGCATCCACTGGTGATCCTGATACAGCGACTGACGACCGGTCAGCGTACGCCACGGAATCAGCTCATGTACGTTGGTGTAACCGGCGTTGTAAGAGACGTGTTCGTCTTCCAGACCGGACCACGTCGGGCTGGAGATGATCTTACGCGGCTGCGCCTGGATATCGCGGAAGCGGATTTTTTCCTCTTCTTTATTGGTCGCCAGATGCGTATGGTCGCGTCCGGTAAACTCGCTGAGCGCGGCCCAGGCTTTTACCGCCACGTGGCCGTTCGTTTCCGGCGCCAGGGTCAGGATCATCTCTGCCGCGTCAATGGCGGTGTTGAGCATTGGTTGGCCTTTTGCCGGGCCGTCTGCCTTGGTGTAATTGAGCTTACGCAGCAGGTCCATTTCGCTCTGGGTATTCCAGGCGATCCCTTTACCGCCGTTACCGATTTTCTCCATCAGCGGGCCGATCGAGGTGAACCGTTCATAAGTCGCCGGGTAATCGCGTTCAACGGTCATAATGTGCGGCGCGGTGACGCCCGGAATCAGATCGCATTCGCCTTTTTTCCAGTCCTTCACGTCCAGCGGCTGCGCCAGTTCGGCGGCAGAATCGTGTTGAATCGGCAGCGTGACGACATCTGTCTCTTTCCCGAGATGCCCCACGCAGACTTCTGAGAATTTCTTCGCGATAGCCTTGTAGATTTCCCAGTCGCTTTTCGATTCCCAGGCCGGGTCAACGGCCGCAGACAGCGGATGAATAAACGGATGCATATCCGAGGTATTCATGTCGTCTTTTTCATACCAGGTCGCCGTTGGCAGCACGATGTCGGAGTACAAACAGGTACTCGACAGACGGAAGTCCAGCGTCACAACCAGGTCCAGCTTGCCGTCGAGACCGTTGTCCTGCCATTCCACTTCTTCCGGCTTCACGCCTCCCTGCTGACCCAGATCTTTCCCCTGGATCCCGTGTTCGGTTCCCAGCAGGTATTTCAGCATGTATTCATGCCCCTTACCGGATGAGCCCAGCAGGTTGGAGCGCCAGATGAACAGGTTGCGCGGATGGTTTTTCCCGTTCTCCGGCTGCTCGGCCGCGAAACGGATCGAACCTTCTTTCAGTGATTTGACGGTGTACTCCACCGGCGTCATCCCGGCTTTCTTCGCGTCTTCGGCGATAGTCAACGGGTTGGTACCAAGCTGCGGTGCGGACGGCAGCCAGCCCATGCGCTCAGCACGCACGTTGAAATCAATCAGATGACCGCTGTAGCGCGATTTGTCCGCCAGTGGTGACAGCAGTTCCTGCGCGGTAACGGTCTCATAGCGCCACTGGCTGGAGTGGTTGTAGAAGTACGACGTACTGTTCATGTGACGTGCCGGACGCTGCCAGTCGAGGGCAAACGCCAGCGGCTGCCAGCCGGTCTGCGGACGCAGTTTTTCCTGGCCGACATAGTGCGCCCAGCCACCGCCGCTCTGGCCGATACAGCCACAGAACACCAGCATGTTGATCAGACCACGATAGTTCATATCGAGGTGATACCAGTGGTTCAGACCGGCACCGACGATGATCATCGAACGGCCATGCGTCTTATCGGCGTTGTCGGCAAACTCACGCGCGATGCGGGTGATCTGTGCACGTGGTACGCCGGTAATCTGTTCTGCCCACGCCGGGGTATACGCTTTGATGTCGTCATAACTGGTGGCGCAGTTGGCATCGTTCAGACCGCGTTCCAGACCGTAGTTAGCCATCGTCAGGTCATAGACGGTGGTAACCAGCGCCGTTGTGCCGTCTGCCAGTTGCAGACGTTTAGCCGGCAGTTTGTGCAGCAGCACGTTTTCCAGTTCGACTTTATTGAAGTGCTCGGTGCCTTCACCACCAAAGTACGGGAAGCCCACCTCGGCGATCTCGTCCTGGCTACCCAGCAGACTCAATTGCAGTTCTGTCTCGGCACCGGTCGTACCATCGCGCTGCTCGAGGTTCCATTTGCCTTTTTCACCCCAGCGGAAACCGATCGAGCCGTTCGGCGCAACCATGTCACCATTGTTGTTAATGGCAACGGTTTTCCATTGCGGATTATTTTCCTGGCCCAGTGAATCCACAAGGTCAGCAGCGCGCAGCATACGGCCCGCGGCATAGTAACCGTTACGCGCTTCCAGCATCACCAGCATCGGCATGTCGGTGTAGCGACGTACGTAGTCGGTAAAGTACTGGCTCGGATTGTCGAGATGGAATTCACGCAGCATGACGTGACCCATTGCCAGCGCCATCGCCGCATCGGTGCCCTGCTTCGGCGCCAGCCAGAGGTCGCACAGCTTGGCGATTTCAGCGTAGTCCGGCGTTACCGCAACGGTTTTAGTGCCTTTATAACGGACTTCGGTAAAGAAGTGAGCATCCGGCGTACGGGTCTGCGGAACGTTAGATCCCCAGGCGATGATGTAGCTGGAGTTGTACCAGTCAGCGGATTCCGGCACGTCGGTCTGCTCACCCCAGGTCTGCGGAGACGCCGGTGGCAGGTCGCAGTACCAGTCGTAGAAGCTCAGGCAGGTGCCGCCAATCAGGGAGAGATAACGCGCGCCGGACGCATAAGAAACCATCGACATCGCCGGGATCGGCGAGAAGCCCGCCACGCGGTCCGGGCCGTACGTTTTCACGGTATAGACGTTAGAAGCGGCAATCAGCTCATTCACTTCCTGCCAGGAAGAACGGACGAAACCACCGCGACCACGCGCTTGTTTAAAGCTTTTTGCTTTATCGGCGTCTTCGATGATGGACGCCCAGGCGTCAACCGGATCGCTGTGCTGCACTTTCGCCTCACGCCACATCTTCATCAGACGTTTGCGCATCAGCGGGTATTTCAGTCGGTTAGCACTGTAGAGATACCAGGAATAACTCGCACCACGCGGACAGCCACGAGGCTCGTGGTTTGGCATGTCCGGACGGGTACGTGGGTAGTCGGTTTGCTGGGTTTCCCAGGTCACCAGACCGTTTTTAACGTAGATTTTCCAGCTACATGAGCCGGTGCAGTTAACCCCGTGGGTTGAGCGCACAACTTTATCGTGCTGCCAACGCTGGCGATATCCATCCTCCCAGTCCCGGTTGGTTTCGAGAAGCTGGCCGTGCCCATTGGCAAAGGTTTCACCCTTCTGCTTGAAGTAGCGAAACCGGTCCAGGAATTTACTCATCGGTTCTCTCCTGTGGAGCCTGACGGCTCTCTGATAAATCGACATTGCTTGATTGAGAGCGAAGGTAACGCTCTGAAAGGTCGTGAGAATTGATAACGATCAAGGCATACAGGGATGAAAATGGAGGGTAATTTTTGAAATACCCCTTTCGGAGGATTGGGCATTTAACAATATCCATCTGTTTTTAAAGCTTATTTTTTCAATCGTATTTTCCGTAAATGTTAAATTCTTAACGAGTGGGTATTAAGAGGTATGCCCTCTTGGTTGACCTCTTTTCGCAACGAACTGACAGAGCGACGTGACAATAATACCAACAGCATGTTGTAACTAATCAGAGGCAAAAATAAGCGCGGTCTAACGCCGCGCAATGGGGAATACATGACTGCTGTTTTTATTTTTTCGAATGTCGTCCGTATACCAACCAGGTGATAATCACACAGGCGATATAGAAGATCAGGAAGACTTTCATCGCGTCAACCGGTGAGCCGGTTAAGGCCAGCGAGGTACCAAACGCTTTCGGGATAAAGAAGCCGCCAATCGCGCCAATCGCAGA
>NZ_JBFWLF010000279.1:0-6042 GCF_050252275.1 Citrobacter sp.
AAGCAGAAGCTGTTGCATATCTCTTCTGTCTCATTGTGTACATCCCGCAGGTAAAATGCCAGCCCGAACGGCTGGCATTTTTATTTCCCGGGACGTTACTCTCGCGCTAACGCATCGACCGGATCCAGTCGCGCCGCGTTGCGCGCCGGTAACCAGCCAAACAGGACGCCAGTAAAGGTAGAGCACAAAAATGCCGTCAGCAGCGCGACCGGCGAGAAACCAATCTCCCAACCGGGCAGAAACAGTTGCAGCGTGAAGGCAATCAGCATCGACAGGCTGATACCCAGCGCGCCACCCACCAGACAAACCAGCACCGCTTCAATCAGAAACTGCTGCAGCACATCACTGGCGCGCGCGCCAACCGCCATCCGGATGCCTATCTCCCGCGTACGCTCTGTGACCGACACCAGCATAATATTCATCACGCCGATCCCGCCAACTACCAGCGAAATCACCGCCACCAGCGTCAGGAATAATTGAAGAGTACGTGTGGTCTTTTCGGCGGTTTTCAAGACACCGTCCATATTCCAGGTGAAGAAATCCTTTTTGCCATGACGCAGCGTCAGCAGTCGGGTGAGTTGCTGTTCGGCCTGTGCGCTGTCAAAGCCTTCCTTCACTCGTACGGTGATCGAGTTCAGCCACGACTGCCCCATGATGCGCCCGGACATCGTGCTGTAAGGCAACCAGACGCGCAGGATTTTGCTGCTGCCAAACATCGACTGCTTCTCTTCCGCCACGCCAATGACCGTCGCAGGCATGTTGCCCACGAGGATCACCTCACCCACCACGTTCGCCTTATGCGGGAACAACTGACGTCGGGTGTTGCTGTCGAGCACTACCACCTGCGCACGGCCGTTAAGCTGTTCACGGTTGAACGTTGTCCCTTCGCTGAACGTCATGCCATAAACGTTAAAATAGTCGCCGCTGACCCCGTTCGCACTGGCGGCGACGTCGATATTGCCATAGCGTAAGCGCAGGTTCTGCGACACGGCGGGCGTCGCAGAAGTCACCCAGGGTTGTTTTTGGATCGCCGCAAGATCGTCGTATTTCAGCGCCTGCTGATACTGTGGATCGTCATCGCCAAAATCTTTGCCGGGGTAGATATCAATGGTGTTGGTCCCGATGGCGCGGATGTCTGCCAGCACCAGCTGTTTCGCTGCGTCGCCGACCACCACAATCGACACCACCGACGCGATACCGATGATGATCCCGAGCATCGTCAGCAGCGTGCGCATTTTGTTGGCCGCCATCGCCAGCCACGCCATTGTCAGTGCCTCGCGAAACCCGCTGACAAACTGGCTCCAGCCGGACGCCGTTTTCACCGTCGGTTCCTGAATGCCCTGCCCCTGCGCGGTGTGCTTTGCGGGCGGATTGCGCACAATTTCGCCGTCATGGATCTCAATCACCCGCTCAGCCTGGGCGGCAACCTGGGGATCGTGGGTGACGATAATGACCGTATGCCCGCGATCGCGCAGCTGGTGCAGAATTGCCATCACCTCTTCACCGGAACGGCTGTCGAGCGCACCGGTGGGTTCATCGGCGAGGATCACTTGTCCGCCGTTCATCAGCGCGCGGGCAATACTCACGCGCTGCTGCTGACCGCCGGAAAGCTGCGAAGGTTGATAATCAACGCGATCGCCCAGACCAAGCCGCTGGAGCAGCTCCTGCGCGCGCGCCAGACGCTGTTTCCTTTCCGTACCGGCGTAAACGGCAGGGACTTCGACGTTTTGTGCTGCCGTCAGATGTGACAGCAAATGGTAGCGCTGGAAAATAAAACCGAAATGCTCCCGACGCAGTTGCGCCAGCGCATCGCGGTCCAGCGTTGAGACATCGCGTCCCGCGACCCGGTAGGTGCCGCTGGTGGGTTTATCGAGACATCCCAGAATGTTCATCAGCGTGGATTTGCCGGAGCCAGACGCCCCGACGATCGCGACCATCTCCCCGGCATTGATCTGTAGCGTGATGCCTTTCAGCACCTCCACCTGCTCTTCTCCCGAGGGATAACTGCGGCGAATATTGCTCAGTTCAAGCAATGCCGTCATTGCGCGACTCCTGGTTTGCCCTCGCCCGTCACCACTTCATCACCGGCTTCCAGCCCTTTTACAATCTCTACGTCGGTGTCATTGCGCGCGCCAATTGACACTTCGCGTTCACGAGTTTCACCGTTACGCAGTAAGGTCACCTTGTAACGATTGTCCCCGACCGGATCACCCAGCGCGGAAAGCGGGATCGTCAGAACGTTTTTCACATCCGTTAGCTGAATATGGACCTGTGCGGTCATCTCCAGGCGCAGAATACCTTTGGGGTTGGGCACTTCAAATCGGGCGTAATAGAAAATGGCATCATTCACTTTTTCCGGCGTCGGCAGCACATCTTTCAGCGTCCCTTCGTAGCGGGTCTGCGGATCGCCCAGCACGGTGAACCAGGCTTTCTGCCCCGGTTTAAGGTGAATCACATCAGCTTCAGAAACCTGTGCTTTCACCAACATCGTACTCATGTCCGCCAGTGTCAGAATGTTCGGTGCCTGCTGCGCGGCAATCACCGTCTGCCCCTGTAGGGTGGTGATCTGCGTGACTTCACCAGCCATCGGCGCAACGATGCGGGTGTAGTCGAGGTTGGTCTTCGCGGTATCCAGAGATGCCTGATTGCGTTTGATCTGCGCATCAATGGTGCCGATTTGCGCCTGTTTCACCGCCATCTCCGTCGCGGCGGTGTCCAGATCCTGTTGCGACACAGCCTGAGTTTTTGCCAGTTGTTGCTGGCGGGCGAGCGTCACGCGCGCCAGCTTCCACTCGGCTTCAGCCTGCTGGCGTTGAGCGCGAAGCTCCATCAGCGTCGCTTCCACCTCTTTGATCTGGTTTTCCGCCTGTTCAGGGTCGATAACGCCCAGCAACTGGTCTTTCTTCACTTTATCGCCAATTGCTACCGACAGCGTTTTGAGCTGACCACTCACCTGCGCGCCCACGTCAACTTTACGTAAGGCGTCGAGTTTGCCGGTTGCCAGTACGCTCTGCTGCAAATCTCCCGGCCGCACAATCAGCGTCTGATAATTTGGCACCGGCGCATTAAGCGTCCGCCAAAGGGCAAATGCCCCCAGGATGAGAATGAAAATAAGCAACAGATAGCGCTTTTTAATTTTATTTCCCTTAATACCCATAGCGATCCTGATGGTAAGTTTTCAGCTGAAATTCAACAGTATCTAAACAAACCGCAAGCGAAAAGGATAGCGCTCGAGGCATTGATGATTGGTTAAGATTCAGCGTGTTTCAATTTCCACAATCATCGCATTGCGGATTATGATCATGTCACAGATTACTGATAATACCTTTTACACTTCAGACGTTGCGTCTCCTTTACAATTATTTATGCGCCTGACAAGGGGTCAATTACTGCCGGGTAAATTCTGGCGGAAGGCCAGCTTTCGCCGTAAGTTTTTAATTCGCTCGTTACTGATGCCAAGGGCTACCCGTCAGTTGCTGGAAAACCTGACCCAATGGCCTGAGCTGAATACGCTGCTGGCCCGACAACCCCGGTTGCCAATTCGTCTGCATCGCCCGTATATGGCGGTGAATATTAAGCGCGAAACCGCACTGACCGCGCTCTGTAGTCATTATGACCTGCTGCGTCAGTTATTCAGCCGCGAACAACTGGCCCGTTATTTAAGCCAGAACGGTCTCAATCTGGCAAAATTTGAGGCCAAAGACGGTGCGTCATTCCAGCTTGATTTAGTCAGCCTGGTCTCACTGGATAAAGAAGGTGAAAGTACCGTCGTGATCCGCGACGAGCAGATGCGTATTCTGGCAGAAATTACCTTCACATTCTGCACGCTAAACGGAAAACGCACCCTGTTTATTGGCGGCTTGCAGGGCGCGGCAAATGATGTTCCACATGAGGTCATTCAGCAGGCCACGAAAGCCTGTTACGGCCTGTTCCCCAAAAGAGTGGTAATGGAAGCGCTGTGTCAGTTCGCACACATCGCCAGGGCGGAGCAGATTCTGGCGGTCAGCAACGCGGTGCATGTTTATCGCAGTTGGCGCTATATGGACAAAAAAACGCAAATGCATGCCGACTACGACGCCTTCTGGGCGTCCCTGGGCGGTGAAAAAACGCAAGGAGATTACTTCTCGCTGCCGCTGACCATTGCGCGGAAAAGCGAGGCGGATATCGCCAGCAAAAAACGGGCTGAATACCGCCGCCGCTATGCGCTGCTCGACAGCGTTGTCACGCAGGTTCCGCAGTACTTACAGGGTTAGTCCGCTCTGCCGCGCGCCAGCCACAGCACCCGGGAGAACATTTTTCTCAGCAGCGTCGGCACCGCATCCACACCTCGCCGCCCGGCTTCCATCGCCACTTCGATGGCTAAGTCGGGCTTCGATGAGCGATGGATCGCCTTCGAAATGATTTTGCGCATATTCATTGGCACATTTTCCGGGATTTGCGCCACCCGGTGAAAAACATTGGCAAACCCCTGCCGGTACATAAAGTGTTCCATATCCAGCGCTGGCAGCGTCGTCAGGTGTTCGCGCTCCTCTTCCCGGTCGTTATTCAGCAGGCTGCGCACCGTGGCGGCATATTTTTTCCCGGCTTCATCACCATCCACCAGCACGTGCCACTCAATGCCCATCCGCCGGGCGAATTTCACCAGCGGTTTAAGACCTGACTGCGCGAATTCGATCACCTTAATCCCTTCGGCATCAAAGTGATGACCGCACTGACGGGCCAGTTCGTTAATCACCCAGGTTTCTGTTTCCCCTTCCACCAGCAGCCAGCAGCGGGCAAACAGCGAGGAAGCACGGTTAAAGCGAATGTGGAACGCGATGCGTCGACCATCCTCTGCGCTCAGCCCCCCCGGTCCCAGACGCCAGGCCGCCACGCGCGAGGATTCACGCACCAGACGGCAGACATGTTCCACCGGGGTCAGCGAGAGCAACTCGCCCGAGTTGGTGGTGGTGATACGCTGAAGCGGTAGCAAATTCAGCAACTGCCACGCCACTGACAACATGATGGGATGCAGACGCGTTTCCGGATCTTCTACCAACAGCAGTGGTCTGGCGTCTTTATGCAGCCTGACCGTGCCCTTCGCCTGCAACAGCGTGGAGAACAGCCCCAACAGAATCACCCGGTGAGTACGTCCTCCCGGTTTGTCGATCATCCGGTTGATAATATCGAGATAGCGCCAGCTTCGCTGTTCGTTGGTGGAGCGTCGGCGCATTAAGCGGTGGCGGGACTGCGAAGTGCCCTGCTCGGTAAAATAGTGCTCAAGCAGTTGCACCATCGCCGAGAGTCCCTGCCGAATCTGTCCGTCGGTGAGATTCTGCGGACGCATCGCCAGTTCGCGGGCGAGAAAATCCAGTTGGCGGGCGGTGACTTCGACATCAGAAACCTCCGGCACCGTGCCGTTACGAATACGGCGCATAAACCGCGCATCGCGTAAACGCAGCACCGGCATCAGGCGCACCAGATGCCGCGCCTGTTCGTTGATATCATCTACCGCCAGCGGATGCCCGTCACCGTCGAGAAAACTGCGCAGCGTCATCACACTGCCATCCTCGCCACATTCGCCTTCAAGTCGATAAAAGATGCGTTGAAAACCATCGTGACACGGTGCCCAGCACGCCTCGAGCGGCCGATAGCGGCGAACCCGGTAGCGCCCAGGCTGAGATTCACGAAACGTCAGTACGATATGCAGATGATGCTCGCGGCCTTTGATATCACCAGGAGGAAACCAGAAATCATCGCGGTCAAAATGATACAACTCAGATTCGGGTGACAGCAGCAGTGTTAACGCATCCAGTAAACTTGATTTACCCCAGGCGTTCTCACCGATCAGGACGTTATTCTGCTCGAGCATCAACGACAGTCGATTGATACCGCGAAATCCCACTATCTCAACGCGTTCGAGAATCATGTATCCTCCAGAAAATCTTCACTTTCCCTTTACTCTCCTCGCAGTATAACCGCAAAACCCGGCGCGAGACGTGACAGGCATATTATTACGCAGGCTAACTGTCTGAAGGATGAACGATTTATTCTTTACTCTTT
>NZ_JBFWLF010000280.1:0-6037 GCF_050252275.1 Citrobacter sp.
GGTAGCCCGATGGTTGAGCGGGGTGCTACCCGCCATCATACTGATTCTGGTTGGGCTATTTGCCGTGATGGTGATCCGCGATTACGGGCGTGAAAGTGACGCAGCGCGGCAGACGCTGCTGGAAAAAGGCAGTGTGCTAATCCGTGCACTGGAGTCGGGGACGCGCGTCGGGATGGGCATGCGGATGCATCATGCTCAGCAGCAAACGCTGCTCGAAGAGATGGCGGGGCAGCCAGGCGTGCTGTGGTTTGCCGTGACCGATGCGCAGGGCAACGTTGTCATGCACAGCGATCCTGCCCTGGTCGGGAAAACGCTCTACTCGCCAGCAGAGATGCACACATTACACCCAGGAGAAGAGGCGCGCTGGCGTGCGCTTGACGCGACGGATGCGCAAGGGGAGAGCGTTCCGGCGCTGGAGATCTATCGTCAGTTCCAGCCGCTGTTTTTCCCTGGACGACACGGGATGCGCGGGATGTCGCGTGGTAATGGCGCAATGCCGGGTTCTGCTCATCAGTTCATTTTTATCGCCTTTGATGCCAGTGAGTTGGCCGTGACGCAGGCGCGTGAGTGGCGTAATACGCTGATTATGCTTTTCGCGCTGATCACCGTGCTGCTGGCGACCCTCCTGACGTTTTTCTGGTACCGGCGATACCTGCGTTCTCGCCAGCTGTTGCAGGATGAGATGAACCGTAAAGAGAAGCTGGTGGCGATCGGGCATCTGGCCGCAGGCGTCGCGCATGAGATTCGAAATCCGCTCTCTTCCATCAAAGGACTGGCAAAGTACTTTGCTGAACGCGCGCCAGCGGGCGGTGAAGCGCATGAACTGGCGCAGGTGATGGCGAAAGAGGCCGATCGTTTAAACCGGGTGGTCAGTGAACTGCTGGAACTGGTGAAGCCCGCGCACTTGTCCTTGCAGTCGGTGGATCTCAATGCGGTAATTGACCACTCTCTGCAACTGGTCAGCCAGGACGCGCAGAGCCGGGCGATTGAGCTGCATTTTGTGTCTGACCCTGCACTGCCGCCCATTCAGGCTGACCCGGACCGGCTGACGCAGGTGTTGCTGAATCTTTATCTGAACGCGATTCATGCCATCGATCGGCAGGGAAACATCCGCGTTGAGGCAAGCACAAGCGGAGCCGATCGCGTTAAAATCACCGTTGCAGACAGCGGGAAAGGGATTGCGGCGGAACAGTTGGCCGCCATTTTCACCCCTTATTTCACGACGAAAGCGGACGGTACGGGACTGGGGCTGGCGGTGGTACAGAACATCATTGAACAGCATGGCGGGACGATCCAGGCGGATAGCCTGCCAGGTAAAGGCGCAACGTTCACCCTCTGGCTCCCGGTGACGTTAACACGTAAGGATTCACAAGGATGATTCGCGCAAAGATCGATATTCTGGTAGTGGATGACGACGTCAGCCACTGCACTATTTTACAGGCACTCCTGCGAGGATGGGGCTATGACGTCGCGCTGGCCTACAGCGGACGAGCCGCACTCGAGCAGGTGCGTGAACACGTCTTTGATCTCGTGTTGTGCGATGTACGCATGGCGGAGATGGACGGCATCGAAACGCTGAAAGAGATCAAGACGCTGAACCCGGCAATTCCGGTGCTGATCATGACGGCGTTTTCCAGCGTGGAGACGGCGGTAGAGGCGCTAAAAACCGGCGCGCAGGATTACTTAATCAAACCGTTGGATTTTGACAATCTGCAAACGACGCTGGAAAACGCGCTGGCGCATACGCGAGCATCCGCCAGCGAGCTGCCGTCAGTTTCCGCCTCGCAGTTTGGGATGGTCGGCGAAAGCCCGGCGATGCAGCAACTGCTGAGTGAAATTGCGATGGTTGCGCCTTCCGATGCAACGGTATTGATTCATGGAGATTCTGGCACCGGGAAAGAGCTGGTGGCGCGCGCGCTGCATGCCTGCAGTGAGCGGAGCGACAAACCGCTGATAACGTTGAACTGCGCGGCGCTCAACGAGTCGCTACTGGAATCTGAGCTGTTCGGTCATGAAAAAGGCGCATTTACCGGTGCCGACAAGCGCCGGGAAGGGCGTTTTGTCGAAGCCGATGGCGGCACGCTGTTTCTTGATGAGATTGGTGATATCTCGCCGATGATGCAGGTGCGGTTACTGCGGGCGATTCAGGAACGCGAAGTTCAGCGTGTGGGCAGCAACCAGACGATCTCGGTCGATGTCCGCCTGATTGCCGCGACTCATCGCGATCTGGCACAAGAGGTGCAGGCCGGACGTTTTCGTCAGGATCTCTACTATCGCCTGAACGTAGTGACCATTGAAACGCCGTCGCTGCGTCAGCGGCGGGAAGATATCCCCCTGTTGGCTGACCACTTTCGCCAGCGGTTTGCTGAACGTAACCGTAAGGCGGTGAAAGGGTTTACCCCACGGGCGATGGATCTGCTGATTCACTACGACTGGCCGGGGAATATCCGTGAGCTGGAAAATGCAATTGAGCGTTCAGTGGTCCTGCTGACCGGAGAGTATATTTCTGAGCGCGAGCTGCCGCTGGCGATTGCGAGTCAGCCCCTGCCGCTCATGACGGAACAGGCCATTCAGCCGCTGGTGGAAGTCGAAAAAGAGGTGATTCTGGCGGCGCTGGAAAAAACGGGCGGCAACAAAACGGAAGCCGCCCGTCAGCTAGGGATTACGCGAAAGACGCTGCTGGCGAAACTGTCGCGTTAGTTCTGTTCACGCTCAATGGCGCGCCAGCCGATGTCTTTACGGCAAAAACAGTCGTCCCAGTGGATATCGGTCATTAAGGCATAGGCGCGTTTCTGCGCCTCTGCCACCGTATCCCCCAGCGCAGTGACGCACAGCACGCGACCACCGCTGGTGACAACCTGCTCGTTATCGTCCAGTCGGGTGCCGGCGTGGAACACTTTGCCATCTGCCACTTCTTCCAATGGCAAACCGTGGATCACGTCGCCGGTGCGATAATCGCCAGGATAACCGCCCGCTGCCATCACCACGCCAAGCGAGGCGCGATCATCCCACTCTGATTTTTGCTCGTCCAGTTTGCCTTCGCAGGCAGCAAGGCAAAGCTCAACCAGATCGGATTTCATACGCAGCATGATGGGCTGGGTTTCCGGATCGCCAAAGCGGCAGTTAAATTCGATCACCTTCGGATTGCCCTGTTTGTCGATCATCAGACCGGCATACAGGAAACCGGTATAGGTGTTACCTTCTGCCGCCATGCCTTTGACGGTTGGCCAGATGATGCGTTCCATCGTGCGCTGGTGGACGTCATCCGTCACCACCGGCGCCGGAGAATAGGCACCCATCCCGCCGGTGTTCAGGCCGGTATCACCATCGCCTACGCGCTTATGATCCTGACTGGTCGCCATCGGCAAGACGTGCTCGCCGTCGACCATCACGATAAAGCTGGCTTCTTCGCCGTCGAGGAACTCTTCAATCACGATGCGATGACCCGCGTCGCCAAACGCGTTGCCAGCCAGCATATCATGTACGGCGGCTTCGGCTTCTTCCAGCGTCATTGCGACAATCACACCCTTACCGGCAGCCAGACCGTCAGCCTTAATGACGATCGGCGCGCCTTTCTCACGCAGATAAGCGAGAGCTGGTTCGATCTCCGTAAAGTTCTGATATTCGGCCGTCGGGATCTGGTGACGTGCAAGGAAATCTTTGGTGAACGCTTTGGAACCTTCCAGTTGTGCCGCGCCTGCGGTTGGACCGAAGATTTTCAGGCCCGCCGCACGGAAGGTATCGACCACGCCTTTCACCAGCGGCGCTTCCGGGCCGACGATCGTCAGGTCAATCTTTTCACTCTGGGCAAAGTTCAGCAGTGCCGGAATATCGGTTGCGCCGATCGCGACGTTTTGCAGCGTCGGTTCCAGCGCGGTGCCGGCGTTACCCGGTGCAACAAATACGGTTGCCACTGTTGGTGACTGAGCGGCTTTCCACGCCAGAGCGTGCTCGCGCCCGCCGTTTCCGATAACTAATACTTTCATGTTTCGCTCCATTAATGGCGGAAGTGGCGCATGTCGGTGAAGATCATCGCAATGCCGTGTTCGTCAGCGGCGGCAATGACTTCATCATCACGGATGGAACCGCCTGGCTGGATCACGCAGCTCACGCCAACAGCGGCAGCAGCATCAATACCATCGCGGAACGGGAAGAAGGCGTCGGACGCCATCGCGGAACCTTTCACTTCCAGACCTTCATCCGCGGCTTTGATCCCGGCAATTTTAGCGGAGTAGACGCGGCTCATCTGGCCTGCGCCAATACCGATAGTCATGTTCTCTTTGGCGTAAACAATGGCGTTGGATTTAACGAACTTCGCGACTTTCCAGCAGAACAGCGCGTCGCGCAGTTCCTGTTCGGTCGGCTGGCGCTTCGTCACCACGCGCAGCTCACCGGCAGTGACCATACCCAGATCGCGATCCTGTACCAGCAGACCGCCGTTAACACGTTTGAAGTCCAGGCCCGGCACGCGCTCAGCCCACTGACCGCAGGTCAGAACGCGCACGTTTTGCTTGGCAGCGGTGATTTTCAGCGCCTCATCGGTCGCTGATGGAGCGATGATCACTTCGACAAACTGACGGGAGATGATGGCCTGCGCCGTTTCAGCATCCAGTTCGCGGTTAAAGGCGATGATGCCGCCGAAGGCAGATGTTGGGTCGGTTTTGTAGGCGCGATCGTAGGCATCCAGAATAGAGGTGCTTACGGCAACGCCGCATGGGTTCGCGTGCTTGACGATAACGCAGGCTGGCTCGCTGAACTCTTTCACACATTCCAGCGCGGCGTCGGTATCGGCGATGTTGTTATAGGAGAGCGCTTTGCCCTGAACCTGCTGAGCGGTTGCAACGGAGGCTTCTTGTACGTTCTCTTCTATATAGAAGGCAGCCTGCTGGTGGCTGTTTTCACCGTAGCGCATATCCTGCTTCTTAATGAAGTTCAGGTTCAGCGTCCGCGGGAAGCGACCCGCGGCGTCTTTGCTTTCGCCGTGATAGGCCGGAACCATGCTGCCAAAATAGTTGGCAATCATACTGTCGTAAGCGGCGGTGTGTTCGAAGGCTTTAATCGCGAGGTCGAAACGGGTATCGAGGGTCAAAGAGCCGTCGTTGGCATCCATCTCTTTAATAATGGCGTCGTAGTCGCTGCTCTTTACAACGATTGCGACATCTTTATGGTTCTTTGCGGCAGAGCGCACCATTGTCGGCCCGCCGATGTCAATGTTCTCTACAGCATCTTCCAGTGAGCAGCCTTCGCGGGCAACGGTCTGGGCGAACGGATAAAGGTTAACAACCACCATGTCGATGGGGGCGATGCCGTGCTGTTCCATAATCCCGTCATCCTGACCGCGACGACCGAGAATGCCGCCGTGTACTTTAGGATGCAGGGTTTTGACGCGTCCATCCATCATTTCCGGGAAACCGGTGTAATCGGAAACTTCGGTCACCGGCAGACCTTTCTCTGCTAACAGACGGGCAGTGCCCCCTGTCGACAGCAGATCCACACCACGTGCGGAAAGTGCCTGGGCGAATTCGACGATACCAGCTTTGTCAGAAACACTGAGCAGAGCGCGGCGGACTGGACGACGTTGTTGCATGGTAAATCCCCTGGATTTGACGATAACAGAGAGCGTTAGCTGAATTTTTCGTGAAAAACTTAGCTAACGCCCCTAACGGGGCATCCTTGTTTTGCGGGGGCATTGTAACGAAAACGTTTGCGCAACGCTCGCGAATTTTTCTTTTTCGATTCTGGTTCTGATTTTCTCTCTATATAGATCGTTAACGGCAGGGAAGATCCGCTCAAAGATCCCGACGACTGTGGATAAGTCTGTGTGTAAAAGGGTATAAGGCGGGGTTTTGCTGGGGAATGCAGCAGTCAGTCATTTTTCTGCAACTTTTCTATTGCGGATGCTCGGGAACTCCCTATAATGCGCCTCCATCGACACGGCGGATGTGAATCACTTCACACAAACAGCCGGTTCGGTTGAAGAGAAAAATCCTGAAAATCAGGGTTGACTCTGAAAGAGGAAAGCGTAATATACGCCACC
>NZ_JBFWLF010000281.1:0-6031 GCF_050252275.1 Citrobacter sp.
TTCTCCTGTTGCATTGCCAGGCCTAATCATCGCACTGGTGCTGGGTCTGGCGGGTGGCGTCAGCCTTGGTCCCGAACATCCGATTATGGCCGTTAACATCGCGCTAGCCGTTGCGCTGGGACGTCGGTTTTTCCCACGGATTGGTGCCCTCGACTGGACCATTCTGGCCTCGGCCGGCACCATCGGCGCCCTGTTTGGCACGCCGGTCGCCGCCGCGCTGATTTTCTCGCAAACCCTGAGTGGCTCTAACGATACCCCTTTGTGGGATCGCCTCTTTGCGCCGTTAATGGCGGCGGCGGCAGGTTCATTGACCACCAGCCTGTTTTTTCACCCGCATTTCTCGCTCCCGATCGCCCATTACACCCAGATGCGCATCGTGGACATTTTCTCCGGAGCCGTAGTGGCGGCGATTGCTATTGCCGCGGGGATGGTGGCGGTCTGGTGCTTACCCCGGCTGCACGCTTTACTGCATCGCCTGAAGAATCCGGTGCTGATCCTCGGCGTTGGAGGTTTCCTGTTAGGGTTACTCGGCGTGATGGGTGGACCACTGACGCTGTTTAAAGGTCTGGATGAAATGCAGCAAATGGCGTTCAGTCAGACGCTCGGCACCACAGATTTTTTTATGCTCGCGGTGATAAAACTCGCTGCGCTGGTCATTGCTGCGGCCAGTGGTTTTCGCGGCGGGCGGATCTTCCCGGCCGTGTTTATCGGCGTGGCATTAGGTTTGATGCTACACGCCCACGTTGAAGCCGTTCCGGCCGCGATTACCGTTTCCTGCGCTATTCTTGGCCTGGTGCTGGTCGTCACCCGTGACGGCTGGCTTAGCCTGTTTATGGCTGCTGTGGTGGTACCGGATACCACCCTGCTGCCGCTGCTGTGTATTGTGATGCTTCCGGCCTGGCTGTTGCTGGCGGGCAAACCCATGATGGTCGCCAACCGGGAGGACAAATAGTCATCCGCTGTTACGCGACTCCAGCGCCTGGGTGACCTTACGTAATAACACGGGTAAATCGGCTTTTGGCAGCACGACCTCTATCAGCGAGAGCCGTTGTGGACGTGCCAGCCGGGCCAAAACTTCCTCGAGCTGGATGGCCTGAGTCACCCGCCAGCATTCAGCCTGATCCGCAAGGCTGAATGCCCGAGGGATCTGCGTCCAGTTCCAGGAAGCAATATCGTTGTACCGTTGTTTCTCCCCGTGGATAGCTCGCTCGACGGTGTAGCCGTCGTTGTTGAGTACCAGAATTACCGGCGTTTGCCCGTCGCGCAACATGGAGCCGATTTCCTGGATGGTCAGTTGCGCCGCGCCGTCGCCGGTTATCAGGATAACCCGACGCTCAGGCGCCGCCGTTTGCGCGCCAAACGCGGCGGGCAGCGAATAGCCTATCGATCCCCAGAGCGGTTGGACAATCAGTTCCGCCCCCGTAGGCAACAACAGGGACGCGGCCCCAAATGCCGCCGTTCCCTGATCGGCCAGGATCAGATCGCCGGGTGCCAGCGCCTGCTGCACGGTATGCCAGAAGTTCTCCTGGGTCAGTGGACCTCGTTCGATGTGCAGCTGTACGGTCGCAGGTTTAACGGGCGGCGGCGCAATGGAGAGTTCCAGGCATAGTTCACGTAACGTGGTAACCGCCTGCTCCATAGACAGTCCACTGAACCAGATGCCTCCCACCCGCGATGCCTGCGGCTGCACCTCAATTGTGCGTTCCAGCGCCAGTTGCTGGGTGAAGCCAGCCGTTAGCGTATCGACGAATCGGGTACCCACACAAATCGTCGTATCCGCCTCTTCTATCGCCTGACGGACGTCGTCACTGCTGGCCCCCGCGCTATAGGTGCCGACAAATCCCGGCTGTTGTTCATCGAAAAGTCCTTTTCCCATCAACAGCGTGGCGTGGGCGATAGGCGTCTCGGCCATCCAGCGTTGCAGGACCGGTTGTAGACCAAAACGGTGGGCGAGAAAATCGGCCAGCAGCGCCACGCGGGGACTGTTGATCAGCTTTTGTCGGGCATGATAGCGAAATGCCGTCACCACGCTCCCCTGCGATTCCGGTGCAGAGAGGATCAGTTCCGCTGAAGGAGGCAACGCGGGACGTTTCGCCACGTCAGCAGGCAGCATCAGGTAACCCGGGCGATGGGCGGTCAACATCGTACTCAGTACACGGTCAATCTCATGACAGGCGTTTTGCGCATCCAACACTGCGCTGGCCGCACAAAGGGACTGGCTCATCCGGTAGAAGTGTTGGAAATCGCCGTCGCCCAGCGTGTGGTGCATCAGTTCTCCCCGACGCTGCGCGCCGCTACATGGGGCGCCAACAATATGCAGAACGGGGACATATTCCGCATAGCTGCCCGCCAGGCCATTCATCGCACTCAGCTCCCCGACCCCAAAGGTAGTCAGCAGCGCTCCGGACCCGGCGACCCTGGCATAACCGTCCGCCGCATAGGCAGCGTTAAGCTCGTTGGCACACCCAACCCAGCGCACGTGCGGATGGTCGATCACATGGTCAAGAAACTGCAAATTGTAATCACCCGGCACGCCAAACAGATGCCCGATGCCGCACCCGGCAATTCTGTCGAGCAGGTAATCCGCAACGGTGTAAGGGGTTTGCATGACAGCTTTCCTTCTGACGGTAACCTCATGTTGAGTATTGAAGAAGCGTCGGGGCTGTCCAGAAAGAGGCGGCGATGAGGGTGGAAAGCAGGATTTACAGTTTCCGGAGTGAAAATGTCATTGAAAAATCACCAGTGTAAACGTATACACTGGGGAGCTGAATTCACTGCGAGGGAAGACAATGGTTTACCAGCCTGATGAAAATCGCTATCAGAGAATGGCATTTCGCCGTTGCGGTCAGAGCGGCCTGAAGCTACCCGCCATTTCGCTTGGCCTGTGGCATAACTTTGGCGATACCACCCTGGTGGAAAACAGCCGGGCACTGCTTCAGCGCGCATTTGATCTGGGGATTACCCACTTCGACCTCGCCAATAACTACGGTCCTCCGCCGGGTTCAGCGGAACGCAACTTTGGCCGCATCCTGCAGGAAGATTTTTTACCGTGGCGCGATGAGCTCATTATCTCCACCAAAGCGGGATACACCATGTGGGACGGCCCTTACGGCGACTGGGGATCCCGCAAGTATCTGATTGCCAGTCTTGATCAAAGCCTGAAGCGAATGGGGCTGGAGTACGTAGATATTTTCTACCACCACCGTCCCGATCCTGAAACGCCCCTGCGGGAGACAATGCAAGCGCTCGATCACCTCGTACGCCAGGGGAAAGCGCTGTATGTCGGGATTTCCAATTACCCGGCCGATCGTGCTCGTGAAGCTATCGATATCCTCAATGATTTGGGCACGCCATGCCTGATCCATCAGCCTAAATATTCGATGTTTGAACGCTGGGTGGAGGAGGAACTGCTGACGATGTTGCAGGAAAAAGGGGTGGGCAGCATTGCCTTTTCCCCGCTGGCGGGTGGACAGCTCACCGATCGCTATCTGAACGGGATCCCGGCTGATTCCAGAGCAGCGAGCGGAAGCCGTTTTCTGAATGCTGATCAGCTTACCGCCGGAAAGCTGGAAACCGTTCGCCAGCTCAATGCACTGGCTGAAAAGCGCGGACAAAAATTATCGCAGATGGCGCTTGCATGGGTACTGCGCAACGATAACATCACCTCGGTCCTGATTGGTGCCAGTAAAACTTCGCAGATTGAGGATGCGGTCGGCATACTGGCCAATCGTCATTTCACTGACCAGGAGTGCGCTGATATCGACAACATTCTGAACAGTACGCGTTAGCAGCGTTTTTAGCAATTCGTGCTCTCATTCGTGATTTAAGAGTTAAGGCGATGAAATGGGGCTTTACGGCCCCGTAATATTACGTTAACAGGCCGACTACGGCTTCGATCGTGAAGGAGATAAAGAATGTTCAGGTCACTGATTCTGGCGGCAGCCCTACTGGCTTTTACACCGCTTGCCGCAAACGCGGGCGAAATCACCCTGTTGCCATCGATAAAATTACAAATTGGCGATCGCGATAATTACGGTAACTACTGGGACGGCGGACACTGGCGTGACCGTGACTACTGGCATCGCAATTATGAATGGCGTAAAAATCGCTGGTGGCGACATGACAATGGCTATCACCGTGGCTGGGATAAGCGTAATGCTTACGAGCGCGGATACCGGGAAGGCTGGCGCGATCGCGACGACCATCGCGGGCGCGGGAAAAAAGGCCACGGTCACCATCATTAAAAAAAGAGCCTTCGGGCTCTTTTTTTATGGTCAAATCCTGCGCTTTTTATCCTGCACCATTTGCCCTTGAGCAAAAATATCCTGAACGTATCTTATCCTCATGAGAATTCACGTCAGGATTAACTTATGAATGCTAATTTTAAGAATGAAATTCAGACATTCGGTCGATCGCTGTTATTGCCGATTGCCGTACTGGCGCCCGTGGGGATGGTCATGGGAATTAGCTCTGCGTTAGGCCAGAGCTATATGATAGAAAAACTCCCGTTTCTCGGGAACGATATATTTAAAGCCATTCTTTCTTCGCTGGGATTAATCAGTAGCGTCGTATTCAACAATATCCCGTTATTATTCGCGATGGGTGTGGCTTACGGCATGTCCAAAAAAGAGAAAGGGATTGCGGTTTTTGCCTCCGTGGTGGCCTATCTGACGCTACTTATCGCCATGCATGTTCACCTCAAACTGGCGGGTACACTGGCAAAAGATGAGCTGGCGCTCGTTGGGCAAGGAATGGTACTCGGTATTCAGACGCTGAAAATCGAAGCGCTTGGCGGCATTATTGCCGGGCTACTGGCGGCCAAAGTCACCGACCGGTTTTACCGATTGCAACTTCCTCTCGCCTTTGCTTTTTTCAGCGGTAAGAAATCCGTAGCGATTCTGGCTATCGCCTTTTCGATTCCCGTGGGGTTAATTATCCCTTTTATCTGGGATCTGTTTACTGCCGGTATGCGCGCCATTTCAACCATTATGATGGCCCCTAATATCGGTGCCGGGATTTACATGACGCTCAACCGTCTGTTAATTCCATTTGGTTTACACCATGTCCTGAGTTCGACCGTCCGCTTTACCGCGGCTGGGGGTACCTATCTCATTGACGGGCAAACGTACGTCGGCATTTTGCCTGCGATTAATAAGATCCTGTTTGAGCTTGGCCCTTCCCATCCTGCCTGGAAGGAATATATGCCGACGCTCACCAGTTATCTGGCGTCATCGCAAATGCTCACCACGCTGTTCCGCGTGCCAGCGATTGGGCTGGCGATGTATCACATGGCCTATTTTAAGAATAAGAAATTTGCCAAAGGGATGATTCTGACCGTGGTGCTCACCGCCATGTTGGGGAATATCACCGAACCGCTGGAGTTTTCCTTCCTGTTTATTGCTCCACAGCTCTTTATTGTTTACGCCATACTTTGCGGCTTGCTGACTATTCCACTGCAAATGCTGGACGTGTCCATCGGCTATATTCGCGGCACGATCTTCGACTTCGGTATTTTTGGTCTGATGTATGAACAGACGCACTGGGTAAATTTACTGCTTCTTGGCGCCATTAACTTTGTCGTTTTCTACGTCGTTTTCCGCTTCGCGATCGCTCGCTTTGATATAAAAACGCCGGGACGCGAAAGTGAAACGTCAGACAGTACCTTGCTGAATAATAAAGAGTACGACAAGGTCGCTGAACTGGTTATTCAGGGACTAGGCGGATCCGACAATATTAAACATGTTGAAAACTGCGTGTCGCGTTTGCGTGTCGATGTAAAGGATCAGAAAAAAATGGACATGACCGTGCTGAAAGAATCGGGATCGCTGGGTACCTTTATCCCCTCCAGCAACCATGTCCACGTGGTCTTTGGCCCACACGTCGAATTTGTCCGCAATGCGGTAGATGACCGCCTTGTCGGCGCGAAATAAGCTTAAGGAGACAGGAATGCGCGCATTGTATGATTCAAAAAGTAAAACCATCGACGATCGGGGAATGAAAACGCTGCTCGCTCAACCTGCGCGGGTCCAGT